>JAKEEW010000200.1 GCA_022616375.1 Sporichthyaceae bacterium | reverse complement strand
CGTGTCGGCGGACACGAGATTCTCCCCATTGACGGTCAGCTGATTTCCCCACTGGCGGTCACGAAAGCTCCCCACTGACGGCCACGAGATCTCCCCGTTCTGCGTCGTGTCGCTGCCGGATGGCAGCGCTTGGGTGGGGCTGGCTGGGCTCGACCAATGTGTCGAGGCGAGAGGCCGGCGGTGAAGAGCAGCGAGGAGATCATGGAGATTCTGGAGGCGTACGACCTGACCGGTGGGTTGCGTGCCGCAGCACAGCTGGCTGGGTGTGATCACAAGACGGTGGCGCACTATGTCGCGCTGCGCGATGCGGGCGCCAGCCTGGATCAGCGGGTGCGGCGGCCGATGGCGATCGATCCGTTCCTGGACAAGGTCGAGGAGTGGGTGGACCGCTCGAACGGACACATCCGCGCCGATGTGGTGCACGACAAGCTGGCGGCGATGGGGTTCACCGGGTCGGATCGCTCGACGCGTCGTGCGGTGTCGCGGGCGAAGCGGGCGTGGCGGGCGGGTAACCGTCGGGTGTTCCGGCCGTGGATCCCGGAGCCGGGGTTATGGCTGCAGTTCGACTGGGGCGAGGGGCCACGCATCGCTGGGCGACGCACGTTGGTGTTCTGCGCGTGGCTGGCCTGGTCCCGGTTCCGGGTCGTGCTGCCGGTTTGGGACCGCACCCTGCCCTCGCTGCTGGCCTGCCTGGACACCACGCTGCGCACGATCGGCGGGGCGCCGACGTATGCGCTGACCGACAACGAGAAGACCGTCACGGTCGAGCACATCGCCCGAGTTCCGGTGCGCCACCCGGACATCGTCGCGGCCGGGCGGCACTACGGGATGACGATCCGCACCTGCGTGCCCGCGGATCCCCAATCGAAGGGCGGCACCGAGGCGTCGGTGCGCATCGCGAAGGCTGATCTGGTGCCGACCGAGGCGAACCTGCTCGAGCAGTACGCCACCTTCGACGACCTGCAGAAGGCATGCGCCGCGTTCTGCGAGCAGGTGAACGCGCGGGTGCACCGGGCCACCGGCCGGCCACCGGTGGACATGCTCGCCGACGAGCGAGACCGGTTACATATGCTGCCTGAGCAGCCGGTCACCGTCGCGTTCGGGCAGACCCGGCGGGTGTGTTGGGATTCCACGATCAGCGTCGGCGGGGTGCGCTACTCGGTGCCGCACCAGCACGTCGACGAGCGGGTCTGGGCCCGATGGTCCGGCGACGAGCTGGTCGTCACCGTCGTCGACGCCGACGGACCACGCGAGATCGCCCGCCATCAACGTGGGCAGCGGGGCCGCCCGCAGATCCGCGACGAGCACTACCCACCCGATCACCCCAGCCGCCGGGCCGTGCCGGGTACGCGGACACCGCGGGCCGGCAACCCAGCCGAGGCCGCGTTCCTGGCCATCGGCGACGGCGCCGCGTCCTGGCTGATCGAGGCGGCCGCGGCCGGGACCGGGCGGGTCCGGTTCAAGATGGCCGAAGCCGTCGCGTTGGCCAAGCTGCACGGCATCGCAGCCGTCGACCAAGCACTGGGCACCGCCGCGCTGGCCGGCCGCTTCGCCGACACCGACCTGGCCGCGATTCTCGCCCACCAGCAGGCCGGCCCGGCCTGCGCGCCAGTGCGGGTCACCGAACGGCATAGCCTGCAGCCGGGCACCGCCAGCTGGGCGCACTTCGGCGCACCGACGCCGGCATGTGAACGATGACCACCACCACGAACAAGCCGGCAGTGTCGGTCGGGTCCGCGGTCGGCGCACCGGCGCCGCAGGCCCTCGACGAGGTGGTGGCGTTGACCCGCCGGCTGCGGATGCCCTACCTACGCAAGGCCGCCGTCGATGTGCTGCCCACCGCCCGGGCGCAGCGCTGGGACCCCGCCGAAGTGCTGCGGGTGCTACTCGCCGAGGAGATCACCGGCCGCGACGAAGCCACCCTGCGGATGCGACGATCGCGGGCGAACTTCCCCGCCGGCAAGACCTTCGCCGTCTGGGACCCCACCCGCTGCTCCATCCCGGCACCCACCCAGGCCGCGCTGCGCACCCTGGAATGGGTCGACCGGCACGAGAATCTGTGCGTGTGCGGGCCATCCGGCACCGGCAAGTCCCACTTCTGCGAGGCGCTCGGGCAACTGGCCATCGACTCCGGGCGCACCGTGGCCTGGTTCTCCATCGAGGAGCTCGGCGCGCTGGTGCGCCGCCACCGTGCCGATGACTCGATCAGCAAAGCGATGCGCCGGATCACCCGCGTCGATCTGATCATCGTTGATGACATCGGCATGCTCCCGGTCGGTGAGGACGCCGCCGAGGGCTTCTACCGGCTCGTGGATGCCTGCTACGAGAAACGCTCGCTGGCCGTCTCGTCGAACTTGCACCCGGCCGGCTTCGATGAGCTGATGCCCAAGACCCTGGCCACCGCCACCGTCGACCGGCTGCTCCACCATGCGCACATCTGCGTCACCGAGGG
>JAKEEW010000199.1 GCA_022616375.1 Sporichthyaceae bacterium | reverse complement strand
GCGGGGGACGGGGGGGCCGGGCGTCACCACCACATCGAGCCCAGTCCTATCTCCGGTGAGGTCAACGTCTCGATGAGCATCGCACCCACGGCCACGGTCGCCACCCACCCGCTGCAGCCGCTGACCGCACAGGAAATCCGCGACGCCCGCAACCTGCTCGACACCCACCAGCTGCTCGCACCAACCACCCGGTTTGCCCTGCTCGGTTTGGAAGAACCACCCAAACAAGAGGTGCTCGATCACAAGCCGGGAAACCCGATCGACCGTCGAGTCCGCGCGGTCCTGCTTGACGTCGACACCGGCCGCGCCCGCCGGGTGGTCGCCTCCATCACCCATCAGCAGATCGACAGCCTGGTCGAGATCGACCCGGCCGTCGACGGACAACCGCCGATCCTGCTCGAGGAACTGGTCACCGTCGACCAGATCGTCAAGGCCGACCCCGGCTGGCGGGCGGCAATGGCCCGCCGCGGCATCACCGACCTGGACCTGGTACGGCCGTGCCCGCTGTCGGCCGGCAACTTCGGCATCCCATCCGAACAGGGCCGGCGAGTGGTGCACGTGCTGTCGTTCCAGGCCAACCGGCCCACCGACCACTGCTGGGCACACCCCATCGACGGGGTGGTCGCCTACGTCGACCTGATCCGCCGCGAGGTTGTCGAGCTCATCGACGACCAGATGCTTCCCATCCCGGCCGAGGAAGCCAACCACGACGACCCGGCCTACACCGGCCCGGTAAGAACCAGCCTCAAGCCGATCGAAGTCACCCAACCCGACGGGCCGAGCTTCACCATCACCGACAACCTCGTCCAATGGGAGAACTGGTCGCTGAGGGTCGGGTTCGACCCTCGCGAGGGACTCGTCCTGCATCAGATTGCCTGGCGCGACGGCGACCAGGACCGGCCGGTCATCTACCGCGCGTCGATCGCCGAGATGGTCGTCCCGTACGCCGACCCCAGCCCGGCCCGGTTCTGGCAAAGCTACTTCGACGCCGGGGAGTACCTGCTCGGCATGCAAGTCAACTCACTCGAACATGGCTGTGACTGCCTCGGCGAAATCCGCTACATCGACGCGACGCTGGCCGACGCCGCAGGCCAGCCCTACCAGGTCCGCAACGCGATCTGCCTGCACGAAGAGGACTACGGGGTGGTGTGGAAGCACACTGACATCTTCACCGAATCCCGCGAAACCCGCCGCCAGCGCCGCCTGGTCATTTCCTTCTTCGCCACCGTCGGGGTCTACGACTACGGCTTTTCTTGGTACCTCTACCTCGACGGCACCATCCAGCTCGAGGTGAAGGCGACCGGGGTGGTGTTCACCTCCGCCTACATCGACGGCAGCCCCCACGCCACCGAGATCGCGCCCGGCCTCGGTGCGCCGTTCCACCAACACCTGTACTGCGCCCGGCTGGACATGATGATCGACGGGACCGCCAACGCCGTCGACGAAATCGACGCTCAGCCCCTGCCGATCGGACCAGACAACCAGCACGGCAACGCGTTCAGCCGCACCGTCACCCGCATCCGCTCCGAGGCCGAATCGGGCCGGACCGCGCAACCGCAGCTCGGCCGGGTGTGGCAGATCTCCAACCCACACGCCACCAACCGGCTCGGCCAGCCCACCGCGTACACGCTGCGCCCCGAAGGTCAACCACTCCTCTTGGCACACCCCGAGTCGGCCACCGCCCGGCGAGCCGCCTTTGCCACCAACCACCTGTGGATCAGCCGCTACCACCCAGACGAGCGCTACCCGGCCGGGGACCTGATCAACCAACACCCCGGCGGGGCCGGACTCCCAGACTTCATCGCCGACAACCAACCCATCGACGGCGAAGACATCGTCGTGTGGCACACCTTCGGCGCCGTGCACTACCCCCGGCCCGAAGACTGGCCCGTCATGCCCGTCGACACCTGCGGCTTCACCCTCAAGCCCACCGGATTCCTCAATCGCAACCCCACCCTCGACCTCCCCAGCAACCACCAAGACCATTGCCACCCGTAGGCTCCGCCGGCTGTGGCGCGAGGAAGGTCTGTTCCGGCCGGTGACCTCCCGCAAACGTCGCCGGGTCCACCCCGGCACCGCCGAGCGGCTGCACGCGACCCATCCCAACCACGTGTGGGCGCTGGACTTCCAGTTCGACGAGACCGCCGACGGCCGGCGGCTCAAGCCGCTCAGCATCGTCGACGAGCACACCCGTCAGGCCCTGGCCATGCACGTGTCTCGGCGAGCCGACGCCGACACCGTGGTGGCCGTGCTCGACCGCCTCGCGGCCAGCCGGGGCGCGCCGCGGTACCTACGGATGGACAACGGCCCCGAGCTCATCGCCTGGGCGCTGCGCGACTGGTGCCGGCTGACCAGCACCGGCACGGTCTACATCGAACCCGGCTCACCCTGGCAGAACCCCTGGGTCGAGTCGTTCAACGGCCGAGTCCGCGACGAACTGCTCAACGTCGAGGAATTCGGCTCCCTGCTCGAGGCACAGGTGCTTGCCGAGACCTGGCGCGTCGAGTACAACACCTACCGGCCCCACTCCGCCCTCGGCGGTCTAACCCCCGACGAGTACACCCGGCAGTGGACCAACATCAACCAACCAGCGCTCTCATAACAGCCGGACCAACAACCGGGGCCACGTCAGACTGGGGCTGACAGAGCTGGCGGCCGATACCTGCCTTGTGGTGGACGAGCTGCTGGCCAACGTGGTGGCGGACTGCCCGAACACGCGCACGGCCACAGTGGGCTGGTCTACGACACTGCATGGGTCCGCATCGCGGTTAGCGACAACAGCCACGCGGAGCCGCGCGAACCGGACCCGGACGGGGGCCTGAACGGTCGCGGGCTGCTCATCGTGCGCAGCCTGGCCGCCGATCTGGTGGTGACCCACTCCCCGGCCGGCAAGACGGTCACCGCCTGCCTGCTGGTGCCCGACAACGAACCGATCTTCCAGCGGCTGCACGCCGAGACCCGCCCGCCACACGGCGAGGTAGCGGTCCCTCAACGACTCACCCGGGGCCCCGGCGGGAAGCGCCCACAGTGGGCCACTCAGCTCCACCGTCAACCCCGGTGATCGCTAGCTGGGGGTCACACGCCGGCTCCATCTGGGGCCAGAACTGACCCCTCCCTAGCCAGTCGGGCCGAAGAGTCGAGCAGGTTATCGCCAGGCTCCGTCGCGTCGGGTTATGTCGCTGATCTCGCCGACGGCCACCCGCCGGGGGATCTCCTGCCACTCCCGTATGACTCGCCGCCGGCCCTCAGGATGGGATGGCCAGTTGCCTCGGGTCACCGCGAGTGCCGCGTACAACGGTTCCCAGCCGATTGCATAGAACGGGCGGAGTTCTGGAAGTGACGTGCGCACGGCATGGACGGCACGACGGTGATACCGCTTGGACACCACCGTAATCGGCAGGTCACGCGCGGCGGCCTCGGCGAGATGTTCGAGGGCGAACTCCACGTTCTGCCAGGTGTTGGCAGAACGGTCCTCGTAGCGGATGGCGTCCTCGGCGACGTCTGCCTCGCGAAGCAGCCGATGGAACATCTGACCTTCCACGGTGCCGTCGTGTCGGTTGACTCCTCCGGTCGCGATGATCAGTGGTGCAAGGCCGCGGCGGTGACGATCGGCGGCGATCCTGGCAGGGATTGCCTGATTCGTTCCGAACAGCAGGATCGCGGTTGGCACATCTGGGGGCGGTACATGGATGTCCACGTACGCGGTGATCTCGGCGATCTGGCCGGCGTTGAGGTCATCGCTGACCACGTCACCATGGATCATTGACGTCCTCGGTGGTGCGGGGCGGATGAGACGATCCGGCCGGATGGGCGGGCAAGAGCGAGCTGGTAGCGGGCATGGTACTGAGCCTTCGCAGCAGAGGTACTGGCCCGCTGGGTGAGTAGCTGGTCGAGTCGACCAGCCAGGGCCATCGTGGGCCACGCGGCATGGGCTGCGTCGAGCGCGGCTTGGCCGGCCGCCGCAGCGCCATCGAGGTCACCGCGTCCGGCCCGGGCCAGTGCCAAGATGAGCAGCGTACGCGCGTAGTTGGACGGCGGCGCGCTGCCGCCGAGAAGTCTCGGCTCGTAGACGGTCTCTAGCAGTTCCTCGGCAATGGCCGCCGCTTGGTTGAAGCTTCCAACCAGGAGCAGGGAGGTCGCCGTGTATGGAGGCTGCGAGGCCGGCGGGATTGAAAGGGCTCCAGTCGTGGGCGCATCGTCGGGAACGCGGGCAAGTGGGTTGCCGGCTGCTCGGTTGGCCGACCGCATTCCCGCCACGTCGCCGCTGCGCGCGAGCGCGCGCATCTGCTGAGACGCGAGTTTGGCGTGGACGACTGTGCCCTCGCGCACGAGCCGGCGGCCGGCGGCGGCTAGATCGGCGGCCCGGGCTGGCTGGTCTTGGTAGTAGGCGACGATTGAGCGGGTCATGGCGGCCCATCCAGCTAGTTCCGGGTGGCGCACCTCGCGACTGCGGCGCTCCGCGTCGGCGCACCACACGAGCGCCGCAGCCGGATCGCCGAGGTTGTTGCTAGTGATGGCCAGCAGGTTGGATAGCCAGCCAGCCGACGCGGCAAGATCGGCGCGAGTCCGGGAGCGACCTGCGCGATCGAGGAGCCCGGAGGTGATCGATCGCACACCCAGCAAACCCTGGTAGACCTCAGCTGGCGGC
>JAKEEW010000198.1 GCA_022616375.1 Sporichthyaceae bacterium | reverse complement strand
CCACAAGCAAGGCGACACGCCGGGTTACCGCAGGCCAAGACCCAACCGAGGCAGCCGCCAGGCCCTCAAGATCGAGATAGCCCGGAAACTCGGGCTAGGGCGGCACCGGTCACGAACTCGGCATAGCCATCCCCGTTGAAGTTGAGCCGTCCGGTGACAGGACCATATGCGTGGGTCCTCCGGCCACAGTGATCGTGGTCACGATGGCGCCGTCAAGGTCGGTTACAACTATCCGGGAGTCCGCCGTCCCGCCACTCAGGAACACCTGATCGTGCGCATCGTCGACCACTAGATCGGCCACTGTGTCGAGGTCAAGGGGAACAGCAGTATCTGCCCGGGCGGGCTGGGCCGGTGCGGACACAACCGTGACAAGCATGGCGGTGAGCGCGGCGGCGGCTAAGCTGGCTGCCGGGCGAGCGAAATGGACCACTGGAGCCCCCGTGTGGGTGGAAGTTGACGCCCGTTCCTAGCAGATCGCGAAGCGCCCACTCAATGAGCGAGGGCCGGTCGGATCCATACCGTTTATGTCGCAAACGCCCCGGACGGCCAGTCGCTAGTCTCGACCCCATGCCACCGAGCACCCGCCGACCGGATCCGGAGCGGGTGACCGCGGCGCTGTCCGGGCAGTGGCAGGCCCTGCGGCGCTATGTCGCCGAGCTCGATCAAGATCGCCTGAGCCGGCCGTCCGGCCTGCCCGGCTGGACCGCCGGGGAGCTGGTCGCGCACATCGCCGACGGGATCAACGCGGTGACCGAGCGGCTGAGCCATCCGCCGCCGGCCCGGGTGCAGGTGAGCATCGCGGAGTGGGCCCGCCGCTGCGCGCCCCGGGCGGACCGGCTGGCCGACGAGGCCCGCGAGCTGGCCGCCGCGGAGAGCCCGGTGGACCAGCTGAACCGGGCGATCGGCCGGGCCGAGGCCGCCCTAGACCAGGTGGTGAATCCGCAACGGCTGCTGTGGTCGCCGCACGGCGGGTTTCGGCTCCCGGACTACCTGATCACGAGGGTGATCGAGGCCGTGGTCCACGCCGACGACCTGGACCGGGACTTCCCGCAGGAGCGGGCCGCACTCGGGATCTGCGTGCGCGCCTTGGCCGACATCCTGGCCGCCACGGTTCCCGGCCATTCGGTCGAGCTGCGGGTGCCGCCGTTTGCCGCGGTCCAGTGCATACCAGGTCCGCGGCACACCCGAGGAACCCCGCCCGGTGTGGTCGAGCTGGATCCGCCGACCTGGCTCCGCCTGGCCACCGGCCGGCTGGGCTGGTCCGAAGCGGAGGCGGCCGGGCGGTTGCGGGCCAGCGGCGAACGCACCGATCTGTCTCCCTACCTGCCGGTCCTGGCCTGACTCTGGCCAGCAGTGATGCAACCACGCGGGGTGTTTCAGGCGTGTGCCTGCCAGGCGTGGCGGCGACGGTCCCGCCGGGAAGGGAGCCGATGAGGCACGACGAGGAGGCCGAGGACAGCTTCGCCGAGCTGTACCGCCGGTGCTTCGGGCGGTTGGCGGCGCAGTTGTACGCGATCACGGGTGATCTCGGCGAGGCGCAGAGGCGGTCCAGGAGGCGTTCGTGCGCGCCTGGCCGCGCTGGGCTGAGCTGCGCAGCTACGAGAACACCGAAGGCTGGCTCTACGTCGTGGCGCATCGGGTCGCGGTGAGCCGGTGGCGGCGGACCCGGCGGACCGTGCTCGGCTGGTTGGGGCGGGACGACGACGGGACGCACGCTGGTCACGACCGCAATGCAGCGGCTGGCGGCGGCAGGCTGACCGTTCGGTCGATCTCTTGACTGTCGTCACGAACGGGCAATACTGGCGGCTGTCCGGCAGATCTGAAGACCTGATGGGACCCCGATGCAACTGTCACCCTCGGCGCACCTCGACTCGTTCGCGCGGGACAGCCTGCCGCCGCCGCAGCAGTGGCCGCAGCTCGTGTTCGACCTCCCGGAGCTGGCCTACCCGGAGCGGCTGAACTGCGCCGAGGAGCTGCTCGAGGGCACCATGTCGCGGCACGGCGCGGACCGCCCGTGCCTGCGTGCCGGGGACGGTGCGACCTGGAGCTACGCCGACCTGCGAGATCGGGCCAACCAGATCGCCCGGGTGCTCACCGAGGATCTCGGCCTGGTCCCGGGCAACCGGGTGCTGCTGCGCGGCCCGAACAACCCGATGCTGGTGGCGACCTGGTTCGCGGTGTTGCGAGCCGGCGGCGTCGTGGTCACCACCATGCCGCTGCTGCGGGCCGGCGAGCTGCGCACGATCGGCGAGATGTGCCGGCCGACCATCGCGCTCTGCGATGCCCGGTTCACCGAGGACCTGGACAAGGCGGGGATCCAAGGCCTGGCCGTGCTGCCGTACAGCGGCACGGAGCCGGACGACCTGACCGCCCAGATGGCGGCCAAGCCAACCGATCTCCAGGTCGTGCCGACCGCCCCGGACGACGTGGCGCTGCTCGCGTTCACCTCGGGCACGACCGGCAAGCCCAAGGCCACCATGCACTTCCACCGGGACGTGCTGGCCATCGCGGACACGTTCGCCACGCATGTGCTCAAGCCGCGCGCCGACGACGTATTCGCGGGGAGCCCGCCGCTGGCCTTCACATTCGGCCTCGGCGGCCTGGTGATCTTCCCGCTCCGGGCCGGCGCGTCGACCGTGCTGCTGGAAAAGGCGGCGCCGCCTGATCTGCTCGCCGCGGTCGCCGCGCACCGGGTCAGCGTCCTGTTCACCTCGCCGGTCGCATACCGGGCATCGCTTGGGCTGCTCGGCGAGCTCGACCTGTCCTCGCTGCGCCGGTGCGTCTCGGCCGGCGAGGCGCTGCCGAAAGCCACCTGGGAGGCGTTCCATGCGGCCACCGGGCTAAAGATCATCGACGGGATCGGGTCGACTGAGCTGCTGCACATCTTCATCGGGTCGGCCGACGACGAGATCAGGCCGGGTTCCACCGGGCGGCCGGTCCCCGGCTACCGGGCCCAGATCGTGGACGAGTCGGGCGCCGCGGTCCCGGACGGCGAGCTCGGCCGGCTGGCCGTGATCGGGCCGACCGGTTGCCGCTACCTCGCCGACGACCGCCAGCAGGCCTACGTGGTGAACGGCTGGAACCTCACCGGTGACACCTACATCCGGGATGCCGACGGCTACTACTGGTACCAAGCCAGATCCGACGACATGATCATTTCGGCCGGTTACAACATCGCCGGCCCTGAGGTCGAAGACGCGCTGTTGCGGCACCCGGACGTGCTCGAGTGCGGGGTCGTGGGCGCGCCCGACGAGCAGCGCGGCACCACCGTGGTGAAGGCCTACGTAGTGCTGCGGGAGGGCGTGCCAGCCTCGCCGGAGACCGTCACGGCACTCCAGGAGCACGTGAAGGCCGAGATCGCGCCGTACAAGTACCCGCGCCTGATCGAGTTCCGGGACGCGCTGCCCCGGACCAACACCGGCAAGCTGCAGCGGTTCCGGCTCCGGGCCGAGGCCGAAACCGGAGCCGAGACCGAGACCGACGCCGAGACCGACGCCGAGACCGACTCCGAGTCCGCCGGTTAGTCCAGGACGCGGTGGACGTCGTACTCCCTGACCTTGGGAGTGCCGAGGCCGAACTCGGTCGTAATCGGGACGATCTTCGCGGCCCGGAACTTCTCGAACTCGGCCGCGGACTCCCAGACATCGACCACGAGCAGGCCGTCATCGGTGATCGCCGACCAGTGGAACACCGCACCGGCCGGTGCGTGCCCGCCAAGATCCATCTTCTCGACGACCTGGTCATACTGCTCCGCGGTCGCGCCGGGGAACTCGAGGATGTATGCGCGTGCCATCCGGCCATCGTCGGCGCCGCGCCGGCCGGATCCAACCGCCGTCCACCGAACGGGGGAGCGGGCCCGCCTCGGCCCGCTCCCCGCGGCTGCGCTGGTCGTCCCCTAGGGGGCGACCACCAGCCGATCCGTGTAGATGTTCTCGTTGCGGTTGCCGATGCTGTTCGTCGGGATCGCTACCGGTGACAGATCACACTGGCCGGCCGGGACGTCCCGGTTGTCCGCCCAGGCCACGTGCACGACGTGATTGGCGCCGTTCCAGCGAGCGTCGAGCTCGATGTAGTCGCCGTGGAACGCGACGGTGCCGCCGCCGAACATCTGGCAGTTGCCGTTGTGCGAGACGTCGGTCACCCGCTCCTCATGGCTAAAGGCCGGATAGGTGGCGCCGTCGCAGTTCGTGCACGCGTAGAACACGTCGAGCGCCTCGTTG
>JAKEEW010000197.1 GCA_022616375.1 Sporichthyaceae bacterium | reverse complement strand
CGGTCACCACGCCAGGTGTTGACGTGCTGCGGATCACGCAGACCCAGCGCACGCACACGCTGCGTGCCCTGCAGGACTACACCAGGCTCAAGGCCGGCGCCGGCGACGAAGACCTGGCCTGGCTGCTGGTCGTCGAGTCACTGATCTTCCAGGCGGAAGCCGAGATCCGCTGGCTCGACCACTGCGAGGCCCGGCTGCTGCGCGCCGAGTCGGCCCGATCCATCGACCGCGGTGCCGAGCCGTCGCGGGCCTCAGGCCGCGGTGCACCCGAGCCAACCACCAAGCCTGTTCGAGGAGCCCAGCCATGACCGCGCCTGAGTCGACCCCGGTGCTCCGCCTGGTCAACGTGCACCGCACCCACGGCAGCGGTGCCACCGCGGTGCACGCCCTGCGTGGGGTGTCCCTGCAGGTCCATCCTGGCGAGCTGGTCGCGGTGATGGGTCCGAGCGGATCCGGCAAGTCAACGCTGCTGACCATCGCCGGTGGTCTGGACACAGCGACCGAGGGCGACGCGATAGTGGAGGGGATCGCGCTCGGCTCGCTGACCCGCAAGGAGCTGGCCAAGGTGCGCCGGCGCTCGGTTGGCTACGTGTTCCAGGATCTGAACCTGATCCCGGCGCTGACCGCGGCCGAGAATGTGGCCCTGCCGCGCGAGCTGGACGGCGACTCGGTCCGGAAGGCGCGCCGGCTGGCCCTGGCGGCGCTCACCGAGCTGGATCTGGCCGATCTGGCCGACCGGTTCCCCGATGACATGTCAGGCGGCCAGCAGCAGCGGGTCGCGATCGCACGCGCGCTGGTCGGACCGCGCCGGCTGGTGCTCGCCGACGAGCCAACTGGTGCACTGGACTCGGAGACCGGCGACTCGGTGCTGCGGTTGCTGCGGACCCGGTGTGAGGCCGGTGCCGCGGGAATGCTGGTCACCCACGAGGCTCGGCACGCCGCCTGGGCCGACCGGGTCGTTTTCTTGCGCGATGGACTGGTCGTGGACGACACCGGGACCACGGCCGACGCCGAGTCGCTGCTCGAGGGCGCCCGATGAGACACCCTCTGTCAACCACCGGCTCACGCGGCGGGTCTGAGTGCGCGGTTGCGGTTGGCCTGGTGGGTGGATTCGTCGTAGGTGACGCCTTTGGTG
>JAKEEW010000196.1 GCA_022616375.1 Sporichthyaceae bacterium | reverse complement strand
GGGGTGACCAGCATACGCACCGACCGGCTACGCGGTGTCGGCCGCGGCGCCCGTAGCCGCGGCGTCCCGAGCGTTGCGGAGCTGTGCGGGCACTGCGGGCGCGGCCGGGCGGCTGTGTCGGCCGGTGCGGCCGTGACACCCTGCGTGATCGGCCGGTGGTTGGTCGCGGGGAACGTGCGATACCGACGCCTCGGCGAGATCCTCGATGGCCCGCAGTGGCAAGCATGCGTCGCCGCGATCCCTGCCCAAGCGTCGGATTGTGTCCCGCAGCAGTGCAACCCGCAAACCGGCGATGGATCTGATTGCGCGCCGGCATGCAACCCGACCGCTCGAGATCGCTGCGGCCCGGAGTTCAAGTGACATGGAACCTGAGTGGAAACGCCATGCCGAGCGGCTCGCCGCCGAGGTGACCTATCCGCGGTCCCGCTGGTACGGGCCGATCGCCGCCACACCGCGCCATCTGCTCGTCCCGCGGTGGTGGGAGCGGGGCTGGCAGCAGCCGGAATGGGAGCTGTGCGACGGCCCCGCCGACCCGGCGGAGTGGCTCGCCACCGCCTACGCCGACCAGACCCTCGTGACCCGCGTCGGGCCACTGCACGCGGACCACGCCCTCTCCGACGATCTGCCGACTGGGCGGCCGACGTCATCCTCGACCCTTCCGAGCCTGGTCATACGGATGCTGCGGCACGGGCAGATCTACGACGGCGCCGATGTCCTCGATGTCGGCACCGGCTCCGGCTACGGCGCCGCGCTGCTCGGCCACCGGCTCGGCGACCAGCATGTCACCAGCGTCGACGTCGACCCCTACCTCACCAAGGTCGCCGCCGAGCGGCTCGACACCATCGGGCTGCACCCCGAGGTCACCACCGGCGACGCCACCGGTCGGCTGCCCGGCAGCTACGACCGGATCGTCTCCATGGTGTCGGTGCGGCCCATCCCGCCGTCATGGCTGGCGGCGCTGCGCCCCGGCGGCCGGCTGGTCACCGTGATCGCCGACACCACGATCATCGTCACCGCGAACAAGGCCGACGACGGGACCGCGACCGGACAGGTCGAGTGGGACCGGGCGGCCTTCATGGCAACCCGGAGTGGCCCGGACTACCCGCCCGGCCGGCTCAGCGGGGTCTGGGCCGCCGCCCACGACCACGACGGCGACGTGACCCGCGGCCCCTACCCGGTTGTGGCGGTGAACGAGGCATGGGAGCTGCAGTCGGTCCTAGAGGTGCTCGCGCCCGGCATCGAGCACGGCTATTCGGAAGACAACGACGGTCGCCGCACGGCGTGGATGGTACACGCCGACGGGTCGTGGGCGCGGGCGACCGCGGTGGGTGATGCGCCTCCGGTGGTGCATCAGGGTGGGCCGCGGCGGCTGTGGGACATCCTCGACGAGACCCGCCAGTCCTGGCTGTCGCACGGCTACTTCCAGCTCTACGGCGCGAAGGTGACCATCGCCCCGGACGGCACCTGCCATCTGCGGCGGGGACGCTGGCAGGCGACCATCGGCTGAGCTTGCGAGGGGTCGCGGCGGGGCAGGCCGTTGCCCGGGAGGCCGTGGCAGGCGACACTGAGCTGTTCCAGGCCTGATCCTGGCGCGATGACGCTCCCGCAGCCCAGGCTCTCCTGGCACTGCGTGGCGCCCTATTGGTAGGTTCCGGACCAT
Source organism: Sporichthyaceae bacterium (assembly GCA_022616375.1). Lineage (GTDB taxonomy): Bacteria > Actinomycetota > Actinomycetes > JAKEEW01 > JAKEEW01 > JAKEEW01. The sequence continues at coordinate 7 of JAKEEW010000196.1, read as the reverse complement.
CGAGGCG
>JAKEEW010000195.1 GCA_022616375.1 Sporichthyaceae bacterium | reverse complement strand
GCCGGCGTGGCGGTGGGTGATTCGCAGCCGGCTCAGCGTCAAGCTGATCCTGCTGAGCGCCCTGCTCACCGGGCTCGCGGTCTCCGCCGTGTTCCTGGCGTTCAGCTTCGAGATCCGCTCCAACACCCGCCGCCTGCTGCTCGAAGAGCTCGGCCGCAATCAACGCACCCTGCTCACCCTGCAAGAACGGACGCTGACCCAGCTGCTGTGGACCTCCTCCCTGCTCACCGAAAGCCCGACCCTGCGGGCGGCGATGGAGACGTATCGGGTCGAGCACTCCGGCCGTCAGGCCGCGCGGACCGAGCTGCTGGCGACCATCCAGCATGAAACCGAGAAGGTCGCGGCGGGCCTGGACAAGGACCTCCTGGTGGTGACGGACGACCGTGGCAGCGTGCTGGCGGCCAGCGGGCGTCGGGGGGCCCGGCCGGCAACCGGGGAGGACCTGTCCGCGCTGCCGGCCGTGCGTCGCGCTCTCGAAGTGGATGCCCCGATCGACGCCTCCAGCTTCGGCGTGGTGCGGTTCAGGGGCGAGTACTTCCAGATCGGCAGCGTGCCGATCGTTTTGCAAGGGTTCACCATCGGGACGTTGACCCTGGGTGAGCGTCTGGCAGAGACGGTAGTGGAAGGGGTCCGGGAGATCTTCGACGGCGACATCGTGGTGGCGACCGACGGTGAGGTCCTGAGCTCGACCCTGGCCGAGAGTGTGGACCTGTCCGATTTGCGGCGCCTGGCCACCGGCGGCAGCCCGGCCGGTGATTCCGGCGGAACCGTGCGGGTCGGGCCCGAGGAGTACGTCGCCGCGGCACTGCCGCTGGGCGCGGGGCAGAATGGGCGGCTGGTATCACTGTTCCTGCTCCATTCCGTAACCCGGGCTACCCAACGGGCCAGCCAGGCGCTCCTGCTCCATTTCTTCCTGTACGGCGTACTGGCGGTCGTGCTGTCGGCGATCGGCGCCGCGGCCGCCTCACGGTCGGTGCTGGCGCCGTTCCGCGCGTTCGTGCGGTTCATGCAGTCCGTGGCCGAGACCGGGCGGTATGCCAGTC
>JAKEEW010000194.1 GCA_022616375.1 Sporichthyaceae bacterium | reverse complement strand
GGTGGGTGGGGTGGTCTCCTGCGTCGGGCCGGGGTCGAGGCGATCACCGACCCCCGGGCGGTTGCGCTGCTGCTGGCGCTGGCCACCATCGCCGGCCTGGCCACGGCACCGTTGCAGAGCCTGGTGTCGCGACGGATCGAGGCTCGTGCCGACGGGCACGCCCTCACCCTGACCGACGACCCAGCCACAATCGAGATCATGGAGCGACGACTGGCCACCACCAACCTCTCCGACGTCGATCCGCCCCGGTGGGAGCACCTGATGTTCGCCAGCCATCCATCCACAGTAGAGCGTATCGCCGCAGCACGGGCTTATGCCCGGGGTGAGCGATGAGTGGTCGTACTCTGTTGGTGACCAACGACTTTCCCCCGCGGCCCGGGGGAATTCAGCAGTTCGTCTACAACCTGGCCATCCGCCAACCGGCTGACTCCATTGTTGTCTATGCATCAACATGGCGGGATCCTACGGAGTTTGATGGCCAGCAGCCGTTTGAGGTGATCCGGGAGCAGACCTCGGTGCTGCTGCCCACCCGCGCCGTGGCGGCCAGGGCAGCCGGTATCGCGCGTACCCGTGGCTGCGACACCGTGTGGTTCGGCGCCGCCGCCCCGCTGGGGCTGCTGGCGCGACCGTTGCGGGACCGGGCCGGAGTGACCCGCGCAGTAGCATTGACGCATGGGCATGAGGCAGGCTGGGCGGCCGTGCCGGTGGCCCGGAGCGTGTTGCGTCGCATCGCCCGTAGCGTAGACATAGTCACATACTTGGGTGAATATTTCAGGGTTCGCTTGGACCGTGCGATGCATGGTCTTACCACATTGGAGCAGCTCGCTCCGGGAGTTGACACTAAAGCGTTCTCGCCGTCGGTGTCGGGCCAGACCGTGCGGGAGCGGCACGGGCTGGCCGACCGGCCGGTGGTGGTGTGCGTGTCCCGGCTGGTGCCCCGCAAGGGCCAGGATGTTCTGATCCGGGCGCTGCCACTGGTGCGTCGACGGGTTCCCGAGGCTGTGCTGCTGGTTGTCGGTGGGGGACCCTATCGGTCCACACTGGAGCGTTTGGCCCGCGACACGGATGTCGGCGCGCAGGTCGTGTTCACCGGCACCGTGGCGCAGTCCGAGCTGCCGGCGCACTTCGCCGCTGGCGACGTCTTCGCGATGCCGTGCCGCACCCGCCGCGCCGGCCTGGACGTGGAGGGTCTGGGGATCGTGTTCCTCGAGGCGTCGGCGACCGGGCTGCCGGTGGTGGTGGGCGACTCCGGCGGCGCGCCCGACGCGGTGGTCGACGGCACCACTGGGTATGTCGTCTCGGGCCGCGACGTGGCCAGCGTCGCCGACCGGGTGGCGACGCTGCTGGAGGACCGCTGCCTGGCCACGGCCATGGGCGGCGCCGGGC
>JAKEEW010000193.1 GCA_022616375.1 Sporichthyaceae bacterium | reverse complement strand
CCACGGTTCGCCTACCTGACCGCGGCCGTGATCCTGCTGGCGTTGACGGTGGTGTCGCTGCCGTTGTGGATCATGCTCTTCCGTTTGGTCGGCACCGACGACGCCAAGGTCGGCGACGTCATCGCACTGGTGATGATGCTGATGGGCGGCTTCCTCACCAGTGCCGCAGGCTGGGTCATCATCATCGAGATGCGGGGCCGGGTCCGGATGGTAGACAACCTGGCGCGCAGCGGCGACCGGGAACTGGCCGTCGCGCCGGCAGCACCCGAGCTGCCGGTACTGGACGCGCCGCTGGACCGGATCTCGGTGCAGCGACTGCGGGTCCCCGCGGGCCACGCGGGCTGGCAGCCGGGCCAGCCACCGCCACCGATCGAGTCCCGGGTGGAGGCGCAGCAGGTCAGTGCCGCCGCGATCCTCGAAGCCTCCGGCAAGCTCCTCGCCGCGTTCTCCAGCGTGCTCAAGTCGTTTGGCCAGCTGTCCGCCCAGGTCGCCATGCTCACTGTTGCCCTAGCCCTGTTCGTCGGCGCCACGATCCTGAGCCTGCGCTGAGCCACGCCGGCTCCGACCACACGACATGACCGACCACACGACATGACCGACCGCACGACATGACCGACCACAGTGGAGCCCGTTCGCGTGCCTAGGACGAGGTAGACACTCGTACGGTTACCGGCGCACCCCACCAGCCGTTGCGTACGAACAGCGCCGCGTACCAGCCGGCATTGGGTGGGTGCATCGAGAGGCTACCGGTTTGGGGGATGTCGAGGTTGGTTCCCGGCAGCAACAGGGATGCTCCGGCCGTGGCGGGCGTCTGGGCCCACGAGGTCGGGTCGCCGGTGGCACTGCCGAGGACGTACACAGCGCTCAAGCCACCGGTAACGGTGAAGGTATAGGTGGTGCCCACCGACAGATACACGTCGCGGATGTCGACCATCCATGCGCTGTAGCTGGCGCCGATCGGCTGGTCGGTGTACGGGGTGGAGGTGGACAGCGTTCGCTGGCCTTGCACGAACTGCACCATGTATCTGATCGGGCTGGTGTTGCCGGGGTGCCCGATGACTTCGCCAATGTAGGGCCCCGGTGGAAGGCGGCCGGCATTGTTGTCAAATGCGACCCAGTCGGTCGGTGTGAAGCTGCCCATGCGACTTGACCTCAGGCTGCATCCGGCGTTGTCGAGCAGCCGGATGTCGGAGTCGTAACCCTG
>JAKEEW010000192.1 GCA_022616375.1 Sporichthyaceae bacterium | reverse complement strand
TCGGCGTCGCAGGCGGCCCCGATCGTGACGTGCCCGCCCGGGGGCGTGTGTCGCAGCGCGTTGTCCAGCAGATTCGCCAGTGCCTGCCGGAGCCGGCGCGGATCGATGCTGGCCGGTAGCTGGTCGGGCCCTTGAGTGCGGACGGTGACCTGCTGGTTCGTCGCCCGAGCCGCACAGGCCAGGACCGACTCGTCGATCAGCGCGGTGATGTCCACCGGCTCGCGGTGGACCGGCAGCCGACCGCCCTCGGCCCTGGCTAGCACGAGCAGGTCCTCGGCCAACCTGGACAGCCGCTGAGTTTCCTCGGCCGCGCTGCGCACAGCCCGCTCCAGCTCGGCGGCGGTCCGGTCCCGGCGCAGCGCCAGATCCAGCTCCGCGGTGAGGTTGGCCAGCGGCGTACGCAGCTCGTGCCCGGCGTCGCCGACGAACCGGCGCTCCCGTTCCAGCGCGCCCTGGAGCCGGCCGAGCATGTCGTTGAGGGTGCCGGCCAGCTTGGCTACCTCGTCGCGGGTCGCCGGCACCGGCAGCCGTCGATCGGGTTCCGACGCCGAGATGGCCTCGGCCTGCTCCCGCATCGCCTCGATCGGGCCCAGCGCGGCGCCAGTGACCCACCAGCCAACCCCGGTGGCCAGCGCCAGCACAACCGGCCCGCTGGCCAGCAGCAGCGTCACCAGCCGACCCACCGCTTCGCGCTGCTCCTCCAGCGACACCCCCACCACCAGGATCCGTCCGTCGCCGGCTGGAACTGCTAGGATTCGGGCCGGTTGCCGTTCCTCGACGGCGATCTCAACCGTGCTACGGACCTCGGCGGCACCGACCGCACCGATCTCGGCCGGGCTGAGCAGTGCCGGAGACCCGAAACCGGGCGTCGCGTCGATGATCCGGCCGGCCGGGTCGAGGACTTGGGCGAACGCCTCCTCGGGCTCCGCCGATCCCCGATCCGCGGTCAGCGTCCCGGCCGAGCCAAGCGTCCCGGCGAGCAGGTTCGCCCGGGCCCGCAGGCTGGCGTCGGTCGCGTCGAGCAGGTCGGCGCGCAGCCGCAGGACGAGAAACAGCCCCGCTCCGGTCAGCACCAAGGCCACCAGCGCCGCCGTCAGCACGGTCAACCTAGTCCGGATCCGCAGCATCGCCAGGCTCCTCCCGCAGCCGATAGCCGGACCCGCGCACGGTCTCGATGGATTGCCGCCCGAACGGCCGGTCGATCTTCTGCCGCAGGTAGCGGATGTAGACGTCGACGACGTTGGAGTCGCCGTCGTAGGCAAAGTCCCACACGTGCTCGATCAGCCGGGTCCTGGTCAACACGTCGCCTGGATGACGCATCAGGCACTCGAGCAGGGCGAACTCCTTCGCGGTCAGCTCGATCGCGGTGCCGGCCCGGGTGACCCGGCGTCCGGCTGGGCTCAGGACCAGGTCGCCGACGCGCAGCACGGTGGGTCGGGCTGCGGCCCCGCGCCTACCCAGGGCACGCAACCTGGCGAACAGCTCGGCAAACGAGAACGGCTTGACCAGGTAGTCGTCGGCTCCGGCGTCTAGGCCGGACACTCGGTCCACCACGGCATCGCGGGCGGTCAGGATCAGGACCGGGCTCCAGACGCCGGCTTCCCTGAGCCGGCGGCAGATCGCCAGCCCGTCCAGGTCCGGCAGCATCAGGTCGAGCAGGATGACGTCGTAGCTGTTCTCGGTCGCCAGCCACAGTCCGTCCCGGCCACGATCGGCGAGATCGACGGCGTAGCCCTCCTCCTCGAGGCCGCGCTTGAGCAATCCGGCCATCTTGATCTCGTCCTCGACGACCAGTGCCCGCATCGGTTGCCTCCGAGCCTCGTGCGCACAGCGTAGAACCGGTTCGATGAGACGAAAATGAGAGCGGCCTACAGGGTCCGGAACGCGGCCGGGTAGACCGCTTCGCCACGCGGCGCCAGCCCCACCGCACCCGGCTTGACCAGGGTCAGCGCCTGGAACTCCGGGCCGTCGTAGAGCCCGTGCACGCCGTGCTCGATCGCCGGGATGAAGCCGAACCGGCCGTAGTAGTCCGGGTCGCCGAGCACCACGATCAAGCGCTCGCTGCGCTTGCCGGCGGCGGCGACCAGGGCCTCGACCAGCGCGGTGCCGACTCCGCTGCGCTGCCGGTCCGGGCGAACCGCGAGCGGAGCCAGCGCGACCGCGGCCGCGCCGCCGACCCGCATCCGGGTGCCGAGCACGTGCCCGACGATGCGCGCGGCGTCCGCGGCCACGATCGAGCCCCAGGACAGCCACGCGGTCGGGTCCTGGCGCAGCGCGTCGACCAGGTTGGCCTCGGTCGGCTCGCCGAACACGGCTTCCAGCACCGAGCGGATCCCGGCCACATCGCCAGGCCCCTCCGGTCGGACTGTGAGCTGTCCGGTCACGGCGGCCCGGCCTCAGGCCGGCGGCGTGTCGATGCCCGCCTCGCGGCGCTGCGCCGGGGTGATCGCCGTGGGCGCACCGGTCAGCGGATCGGCGCCCGAGGCGGTCTTGGGAAACGCGATGACGTCGCGGATCGAGTCGGCTCCGGCCAGCAGCGCGCACATCCGGTCCAGCCCGAACGCGATCCCGCCGTGCGGCGGCGGGCCATAGGCGAACGCGTCGAGCAGGAAACCGAACTTGTCCGCCGCGGCCTCCGCCGACAACCCGATCACGTCGAACACCCGGCGCTGCATCTCGGCCCGATGGATACGGATCGACCCACCACCGATCTCGGAACCGTTCAGCACGATGTCGTACGCGTAGGCCAGCGCCTCTCCCGGCTTGTCCTGGAACGTCGCGGCCCAGTCCGCGGTCGGCGCGGTGAACGGATGGTGCACCGCGGTCCAGCCGCCCTGCCCATCCGGCTCGAACAGCGGCGCGTCGACGATCCAGACGAACTCCCAGCGCGACTCGTCGACGAGCTCGCAGCTCTTCCCGATCTCCAACCGGGCCGCCCCGAGCAGGGCCAGCGCCTCGGCCCGAGATCCGGCCGCGAAGAACACCGCGTCACCGGGACCGGCGCCGGTGGCCGCGGCCAGGCCGGCGGCCTCGGTCTCCGACAGGTTCTTGGCCACCGGACCGCCGAGCGAACCGTCGGCGCCGATCAAGACGTACGCCAGCCCCTTGGCGCCGCGGGAGCGAGCCCACTCCTGCCAACCGTCCAGCTCCTTGCGGGTCTGCCCGGCCCCGCCCGGCATCACCACCGCGCCGACGTGCTCGGCCTGGAACACCCGGAACGAGGTGTCGGCGAAGTAGCCGGTCATGTCCACGAGCTCGCAGCCGAACCGCAGGTCGGGCTTGTCCGAGCCGAACCGGGCCATCGCCTCGGCATAGGTCAGCCGCGGGATCGGTCGGGGGAGCTGGTAGCCGGCGACCTCTGCCCATACCGCCGCGAGGACCTGCTCGGCCACCTCGATCACATCGTCCTGGTCGCAGAACGACAACTCGACGTCGAGCTGGGTGAACTCGGGCTGCCGGTCGGCCCGGAAGTCCTCGTCCCGGAAGCACCGGGCGATCTGGTAGTACCGCTCGAGCCCGGCCACCATCAGCAACTGCTTGAACAGCTGCGGTGACTGCGGCAGCGCATACCAGGTGCCCGGCTGCAGCCGGACCGGCACCAGGAAGTCGCGGGCCCCCTCGGGCGTGGACCGGGTCAGGTACGGGGTCTCCACGTCAAGGAAGCCGCCCTGCTCCATCACATCCCTGATCACGTGGGTGACCCGGGAGCGCAGCCGCATGTTGCGGGCCATTTCGGCGCGGCGCAGATCCAGGTAGCGGTAACGCAGCCGGACCTCCTCGCTGACCGCGCCCGGGCTGTATTCCTCGACCGGGAACGGCAGCGGCGCCGCCTCGGACAACACCTCGACCGCGCTGGCCACGACCTCGATCTCGCCGGTGGCCAGCGCCGGGTTCTCGTTGCCCGGCGGCCGGGCTGACACCTCGCCGGTGACCCGCAGGCAGTATTCGGCGCGCAGCCCGTGGGCTACCTGCTCGTCCCTGATCACGACCTGGACCAGCCCGGAAGCATCGCGCAGGTCGATGAACGCGACCCCGCCGTGGTCGCGCCGGCGGGCCACCCAGCCGGCCAGCGTGACGGTGCGGCCGGCATCGGCAGCCCGCAACGAGCCGGCGTGCTGGGAACGGATCACTGCAGCTTCTCCTTCATGGTGGCGACCAGACCGTCGAGTGCGACCGGCTCCTGGTCACCGGTGGTCAGGTCCTTGAGCTGAGCCACGCCCGCGGCCAGGTCGCGATCCCCCAGGATCAGCGCATACCGGGCGCCGGAGCGGTCGGCCGCCTTCATCGCGCCCTTGAGCCCGCGCTGCCCGTACGCGAGGTCGGCGCCCAGGCCGGCCCGGCGAAGCTCGGTGACCAGCCGGAACGCGGTCCGCCGCGCGTCCTCGCCGAGCGGCACCGCGAACACCTCGACCCGGGCGGCCGACGGCGGCTCGACGCTCTCGGCCCGCATGGCCAGCACTGTGCGGTCGACGCCCAGCGCCCAGCCGACGCTGGGCAGCGGCGGGCCGCCGATCATCTCGGACAGGCCGTCGTACCGGCCGCCGCCGCCGATCGCGCTCTGCGCGCCCAGCCCGGTGTGCACGAACTCGAACAGCGTGCGGGTGTAGTAGTCCAGGCCACGAACCAGCCGCGGCTCGTCGACGAACTCGACGCCGGCGTCGGTGAGCAGGCGCCGCACCTCCTCGTGGAACGCCTTGCACGCGGCGCACAGGTGGTCGGTCACCAGTGGCGCGTCGGCGAGCAGTGCCTGGATTTCCGGCCGCTTGTCGTCGAGCACGCGCAGCGGGTTCGCCTCGACCCGCTGCCTGGTCTGTCGGTCCAGATCGACGCCGCGCAGGTAGTCCTGCAGCGCCGCCCGGTAGGCGGGGCGGCACTCCCGGCAGCCCAGCGAGTTGAGCAGCAGGCGCACCTGGGTGAGCCCGAGCGCCCGATAGGCGTCGGTGGCGAGCACGATGAGCTCGGCGTCGACCGCCGGATCCTCGGTGCCCAGCGCCTCCGCGCCGACTTGCCAGAAGTGCCGGTAGCGGCCGGCCTGCGGCCGCTCGTACCGGAAGAACGGCCCAGAGTAGTACAGCTTGACCGGCAGCTGGCCGCGGGCCAGCCCGTGCTCGAGCACCGACCGGACCACGGCGGCGGTGCCCTCCGGCCGGAGCGTGATCGAGCGGCCGCCGCGGTCGTCGAACGTGTACATCTCCTTGGTCACGTCGGTCGACTCACCGACACCGCGGGCGAACAGCTCGGTGTCCTCGAAGACCGGGGTCTCGATGTACTCGTATCCGGCGGACCGGGCGGCATCGATCATCGCCGCGCGGACGGCGAGCGCGAGCCTCGAGTCCGGCGGCAGCAGGTCGTAGGTGCCCTTGGGGGCCTGGAATCCATCAGTCACTTAGAGTCCTCGTGCGGGGGCCGGGTGCGGCTTCGCCTCCTGCAGGAACGGGTTGGCGGCGCGCTCCCGGCCGATCGTCGTCGTCGGTCCGTGGCCGGGCAGGACCACCGTGTCATCGGCCAGCGGCAGCACCTTGGTCGCGAGGCTGCGCAGCATGGCCTGGTAGTCGCCGCCCGGCAGGTCGGTGCGGCCGATCGAACCGGCGAACAGCACGTCTCCGGACAGCAGTGTGACCGGATCGGTGTCGGCCTCGCCGGGCAACCGGAAAAGCACCGACCCGCGGGTATGGCCCGGGGCGTGGTCGACGCTGATCTCCAGGCCGGCCAGCCCGAGCGTGCCGCCGTCGGCCAGCAGGGCCACGTCGTCCGGCTCGGTCCAGCTCAGCCGCCCGCCGAACATCTCCGTTGCGCCGATGCCGAAACCCTTCTCCGGGTCGGCCAGCAGCTCCCGGTCGTCCGGGTGGATGTAGGCCGGGATCCCACGGGCGCCACAGACCGGGGTGACCGAGAACGTGTGGTCGATGTGGCCGTGGGTCAGCAGGACCGCCACCGGCCGCAGCCGGTGCTCGCGCAGCACGGCGTCCAGCTCGGCGTCGATGCCGATTCCCGGATCGACGATCACGCACTCCTCGCCGGGCGCGGGCGCGACCACGAAGCAGTTCGTGCCGAACGCGGCAGCCGGGAATCCGACCACGAACACAGTGATCCTCCTCACTACCGGGCGGCTGATTGCCCCCGGATTCGGGGAGCGGTTCGAGCCTACCGGTTGAGCTGCCTACACTTGACCGCCACAGATGTCCGGTTAAGGCTCGGGTTGCCCATCTGGGGCGGTGATCTTTCGGTCCCGGATCGCCAACAAGGTCAGGCACGAGAGTCGATTTGGCTTCCACAGGAGGTTGCCGGTGAGCGGCAACAAGCGGCAGCGCGAGCTGGCCAGACAGAAGTTCCTTCGCCAGCAGGCGCGCCGGGCGCAGCAGCGCCGCCGGGCGCAGATCCGGGCCAGGGTCACGCTCGCCACCCTGGCCGCCGCCGCGGTGATCGTCGGCGTGGTGTTCGCCGGCGGCCTGTTCGGCGATGACGGCCAGGACGCCGCGGCCGAGCCGAACCCGACGGTGAGCCCCACCGTGCCCGGCCAGTGCGACTACCGCCCGGTGGACGCCTCGGGCGGCCGGGAGATCACCCAGGCCGAGACCCCACCGGTGATCGCCGCGACCGAGGGCACGGTCAAGGCCGTCGTGCACACCAACCAGGGCGACATCGAGCTCGAGCTCGACCAGGCCAAGGCCCCGTGCACGGTCAACTCGTTCGTCTCGCTGGCCGAGCAGAACTACTTCAAGGACACCAACTGCCACCGGCTGCTCACCGGCGCCGCCGGCGGCGTCTTGCAATGCGGCGACCCGTCGGGCACCGGGCGCGGCGGCCCCGGCTACGAGTTCGACGACGAGAACCTCGAAGGCGCCACCTACACCGAGGGCGTGCTGGCCATGGCCAACTCCGGGCCGAACACCAACGGCAGCCAGTTCTTCATGGTCTATGCGGATTCCGGCTTCGATCCCGCCTACACCCCGTTCGGGCGGATTACAAAGGGACTGGACATCTTGGCGAAGGTCGCCGAGGGTGGTGTCACCGGGCCTTCCCGGGATCAACCGAAGACCAAGGTCGTGATCGAGGACGTCGAGATAGTTCGCGCGTAGCTTGGCCGGCCCGCAAGGGCCGACCCGGAAACAACACGGCCGAGTGAGCTCGGCCATGACGCCGCAGGAGGCGAAGGTGACCAGCGAGCCGTGGGGCCGGGTCGACGAGGACGGCACGGTCTACGTCAGGACTGCCACCGGCGAGCGCGTCGTAGGTTCCTGGCAGGCCGGATCGCCGGACGAGGCGCTGGCCTTCTATCGGCGTAAGTACGAGGGTCTCGAGCTCGAGGTCAACCTGCTCGAGCACCGGATCAAAGAAACCGACCTGTCCCCCAAAGAGGCCACCGCGTCGATCGAGCGGGTCAGGACCGCGATCGACGGCGCGGCCGCGGTCGGTGACCTGGACAGCCTGCTGCAGCGGCTGGACGGGCTGGTCGAGGTGGTCGAGGTCCGCCGGGTCGAATACCGGGCGGCCCGGGCGCAGGCCCAGGACGAAGCCAAGGCGACCAAAGAGCGCATCGTCGCCGAGGCCGAGGAGATCGCCGCGTCGACGAACTGGCGGGTCGGGGCGGAACGGCTGCGGGTGCTGGTCGCGGACTGGAAGAACACCGCGCGGATCGACCGCAAGACCGACGACGAGCTGTGGCACCGGCTGTCCCGGGCCCGGTCGAGTTTCTCCAAGCGGCGCAAGGCCCACTTCGCCACGCTCGAGGTCGAGCGGGATGAGGCCAGGACCCGCAAGGAGAAGATCGTCGCCGAGGCGGAGTCGCTGGCCGGCTCGACCGAGTGGGCCAACACCGCGGCCAGGTTCCGGGCCCTGATGGCCGAGTGGAAGGCCGCCGGCCGGGCCGGGCGCGACGTCGAGGACGCGCTGTGGACCCAGTTCCGCGCCGCCCAGGAAGTGTTCTTCACCGCCCGCGGCGACGCACTGGCCGAGCGGGATGCCGGGCTGCGGGAGAACCTGGCCCGTAAGGAGGAGCTGGTCACCGAGGCGGAGGCGCTGCTTCCGGTCACCGACCCGCGCAGTGCCCGGGCCGCGTTGCGCTCGATCCACGATCGCTGGGAGGCGATCGGGCACGTGCCGCGGGAGGCCCGGGGCCGGATCGAGTCCCGGCTGGCCGCGGTCGAGCAGGCGGTCAGGGAGACCGCGGAGGCCGAATGGCGCCGGACCAACCCGGAGGCCAGGGCTCGGGCCGAGGACACGGTCAGCCAGCTGCGCGCCTCGATCGAGGCGCTAGATGCCGAGGCGGGCAAGGCCAGGGCGGCCGGAAACACCCGGGCGGCCGAGACCGCCGAGGAGGCGGCCACGGCTCGCCGGGAGTGGTTGGCCGAGGCCGAGAACACCCTGGCCGAGTTCACCCGCTAGACCGCGCCCCCAGCTTTTCCGATCATTACGCACCGCAGGATGGCGACAAACCGCCATAATCCGGGCGAGTGCTGCTCCGTGCGGTGCGTAATGATCGCTGGCGGTGGCTACCCGAACATCGCAGGAAATCCCTCGCGCCAGCTCGAGTAGCGCGGCACCCAGTCCAGCTCCTTGCGCGCCTTCGCGTTCGACGAGCCGCGCACGTTGGTCATCAGGTTGACCGCGATCTCGCCCGCGGCGAGCCGGCCTACCCAGGTCGGTAGCCGCAGCGGCGGCTTCGCCCCGGCTGCCGAGGCCAGCGCCGGCAGCCAGTCCGCGACCTTCGCCGGGTCGTCGTCCACGACGTTGTAGAGCCCGGGCCCGCCGCGCTCCACTGCCGCCGCGGTGGCCGCGGCCGCATCCTCGATGTGGATGAACGACCACACTCCGGTGCCGCCGCCGACCAGCGGGAACTTGCGCTTGCGCACCAGCTCGACGATGTCGCCGCCGGGTGCGATCGAGGTGCCTGGCCCGTAGAACGCGCCATACCGCAGCACCAGGCCCGCCGGCGCGGCCGAATCGGTGACGGCCGACTCGACGTACCGGATCGCGGCCAGGGTCTGCTTGATTCCGGCCGGCGGGTCCGGATCGAGCGGGTCCTCCTCGGTCTTCACCGCTGCCCCGGTACGCGCATTCGGCCAGCCGGTGAAGCTCTGGGCCACGAACCGCCGAGCGCCGACCTCGCGGGCCGCCGCCAGCAGATGATCCGTGCCTTCGGTGCGCAGCTGGCTGGTGAGCCCGAACACCCGGTCGACGTGGCGCATGTCCGGCGGCACGTCGAGCGCGGTCATCTCGTGTACCACCACCTCGGGCTCGGCAGCCCGGATCGCGGCCATGACCGCGCCGGCGTCCAGGCCGTCGGCAACCGCCGGCTGGGCACCAAGCTCGCGCAGCAGCGCGGTCTTGCTCGGTGTTCGGGTCATGCCGGTGACCTCATGCCCGCGATCCACCAGCATCGGGACCAGCTTCTGTCCGAGCACTCCGGTGGCGCCGGCTACGAAGATCCTCATCGTCTCTGCTCCTTCGCTCCCTGTAACGGACTCTGAGACGGGACAGCCGGCGCCGCTGTGACAGCTGTGCCGGTGACCGCGGCGGCGGTGGCCGGAGCGGCTGTGACAGGCTGGACGCGGAGGATCTCGACCAGGACTATCGCACGCTGCGACCGCTGCTGTTCTCGATCGCATACCGGATGGTGAGCAGCGTCACCGAGGCAGAGGACATCGTGCAGGAGTCGTTCCTGCGGTATCACCGGGCCACCGGTCCCGAGCGCTCGGCCGGCCAGCGGGTCGACTCGCCCAAAGCCTACCTGTGCACGGTGGCGACCCGGCTCAGCATCGACCACCTGCGCTCGGCCCGGGTCAACCGGGAGACTTACGTCGGCCCGTGGTTGCCGGAACCGCTGCTGGCCGACCGCGGGCCGGGCCTGGCCGAGCAGGCCGCGACCAGGGATTCGGTGTCGCTGGCGTTCCTGGTGCTGCTCGAGGCACTGTCCCCGGTCGAGCGCGCGGTGTTCCTACTCCACGACGTGTTCGAGTTCGGCTATGGCGAAATCGCGTCCATCGTGCAACGGACCGAGGCCAACTGCCGGCAACTGGCCAGCCGGGCCTGCCGGCACCTGGCCGAGCGCCGGCCCAGGTTCGAGGCGTCCAAGCAGCGCCGGTCCCAGCTCACCGAGCGGTTCTTCGCCGCGTGCGACCGGGGCGACCTGGACGCGCTGGTCGAGCTGCTGGCCGCGGACGTGGTGATGTACGGCGACGGCGGTGGCAGGGGCGAGGCGGTCAAGCAGCCGATTCATGGCCCGGTGCGGGTGGCCCGGTTCCTGCTCGGGCTGACCCGGCAGGCCCAGCGGCGCGGGCTAAGCCTGCAACCGGCCGAGGTGAACGGGCAGCCCGGTGCGATCGTGTCCGACCCGGACGGTCAGCTCATTGGTGTCTTGTGCCTAGATATCGCCGACGGCCAGGTGCAGACCGTGCGCTCGATGGTCAACCCGGACAAGCTCGCGCACCTGCGGTGAGGCTCTGCGGCACGGCTCAGTTGCCGTTGCCGTTGCCGTTGGTGCCAGGAGTATGCACGCCGGTCACCCGGTAGACGTCGAAGACGCCCTCCACGCTGCGCACCGCACGCAGGATGTGGCCCAGGTGCTTGGGGTCGCCCATCTCGAACGTGAACCGGCTGACCGCGACCCGGTCCCGGTTGGTGGTCACCGACGCGGACAGGATGTTCACGTGCGCATCGGACAGCACCCGGGTGACGTCGGACAGCAGCCGGGACCGGTCGAGCGCCTCCACCTGGATGGCCACCAGGAACACCGACTGCGCGGTCGGCGCCCACTCGACCTCGATCATCCGGCCGGGCTGGCCGGACAGCGCGGAGATGTTGACGCAGTCGCTGCGGTGCACGGACACGCCATTGCCCCGGGTGACGAACCCGACGATGTCGTCGCCGGGCACCGGGGTGCAGCACCGGGCCAGCTTGACCCATACGTCGCTGGCGCCCTTGACCACGACCCCGGAGTCGCCGGTGACCCGTGGGCGGCGTCGCTCCACCGTCGGCGTGGTCGCTTCGGCCAGGTCCTCGGTGGTCCCGTCCGCTCCACCCAGAGACTGGACCAGGCGGTGCACCACGTTCTGGGCGCCGACGTGCTGCTCCCCCACCGCGGCATACAGCGCCGAGATGTCCGGGTAACGCAGCTCGTGGGCGATGTTGGTCAGGCTCTCCGAGGTGAGCAGCCGCTGCAACGGCAGGCCCTGCTTGCGCATCGCCCGGGCAATCGCGTCCTTGCCCTGTTCGATGGCCTCCTCGCGGCGCTCCTTCGAGAACCACTGGCGGATCTTGTTACGGGCGCGGGGTGAGGCGACGAAGCCCAGCCAGTCCCGGCTCGGCCCGGCGGTGGCCGCCTTCGAGGTAAAGATCTCGACCACGTCGCCGTTCTCGAGCTGACTCTCCAGCGGCACCAGCCGGCCGTTCACCCGCGCCCCGATGCACCGGTGCCCGACCTCGGTGTGCACCGAGTAGGCGAAGTCGACCGGGGTCGAGCCCGCCGGCAGCGCGATCACGTCGCCCTTGGGGGTGAAGACGAACACCTCGGCCGCGGACAGGTCGAACCGCAACGACTCGAGGAACTCGCCCGGGTCGGCCACCTCCTGCTGCCAGTCGAGCAGCTGCCGCAGCCAGGCCATGTCGGCGGCCGCGTCGCTTTCCTTGCCCCGGTGCGCGGTGGCCTTGGCCGAGTTGGCCTCCTCCTTGTACTTCCAATGCGCCGCGACCCCGTATTCGGCCCGCCGGTGCATCCCGGTGGTCCGGATCTGCAGCTCGACCGGCTTACCGTCCGGCCCGATCACGGTGGTGTGCAGCGACTGGTACATGTTGAACTTCGGCATCGCGATGAAGTCCTTGAACCGGCCGGGGACCGGGTTCCATCGCGCGTGGATGATGCCGAGTGCGGCGTAGCAGTCGCGCACGCTGTCCACCAGCACCCGGATGCCGACCAGGTCGTAGATGTCGGCGAAGTCCCGGCCGCGCACGATCATCTTCTGGTAGATCGAGTAGTAGTGCTTGGGCCGGCCGGTGACGGTCGCCTTGACCTTCGACTCGCGCAGGTCGGCCTGGACCGACTCGATCACGACGGCCAGGTAGTCGTCCCGGCTGGGCGCGCGCTCGGCCACCAGCCGGACGATCTCGTCGTACATCTTCGGGTACAGGGTGGCGAAGGACAGGTCCTCCAGCTCCCACTTGATCGTGTTCATGCCGAGCCGGTGGGCCAGCGGCGCGTAGATCTCCAGGGTCTCCCTGGCCTTGCGCTCGGCCTTGTACTGGGCCAGGTAGCGCAGGGTCCTGGCGTTGTGCAGCCGGTCCGCCAGCTTGATCAGCAGCACCCGGATGTCCCTGGCCATCGCGATGACCATCTTGCGTACGGTCTCGGCCTGGGCCACGTCGCCGTACTTGACCTTGTCCAGCTTGGTGACGCCGTCCACCAGGGCGGCGATCTCGGGCCCGAAGTCGACCTCGAGCTTGTCCAGGGTGTAGTCGGTGTCCTCGACCGTGTCGTGCAGCAGCGCGGCGACCAGGGTGGGCGGGGTCATGCCGAGCTCGGCCAGGATCGTGGCGACCGCGAGCGGATGGGTAATGAACGGATCACCGGACCTGCGCTTCTGGCCCCGGTGGTAGCGCTCGGCCACCTCGTACGCGCGCTCGATATCCCTCAGATCCGCTTTGGGATGGTTCGCGAGGATTGTGCGGAAAAGCGGTTCCAACACGGGGTTGACCGAGTTGTTGCGCTGCACGGCCAGCCGAGCCAGCCGGGTCTTGGCCCGGACCCGGCCACGGGCGACGTCGGCCGGGGTCGGCGGCGAGGTCGGCTCGTCGGCGATCTCGGTGGCTACCGCGGCCGCACCCCGAGACTGGCCGGTTTTGGCTTGGGACGCGACCGATCCCCGCCGCGTGGAGCTGACGCTCGATGCGGCGACCGGGACGATCTCATCCGCCAATGGCCTTACTCCCGACTCCGGAGGTTGTCCACCCGGGTCTCGTGATCTGGACGACTGGAACATCCATGGTAACGACCACAGCCGCCGAGCAGGGCCAGACCTGCGTGCCGAGGTGAATTTCCACCCGGATACGCCGGTGATCGCCGCAACCCGGACCGAGGCCGCCGAGCTACGCGATCAGTAGCGCCCGGAGATCCACTTCGGGCAGCCGATCACGACCGTGCAGGAACTCCAGCTCCATGAGCACGACCGCGCCGAGCACCGTGGCGCCGCACCGGCGGACCAGATCGAGGGTTGCCGCCACGGTCCCGCCGGTGGCCAGCACGTCGTCCACGATCAGCACCCGCTCGCCCGGGGTGAACGCGTCCTGGTGGACCTGCAGGGTCTCCTCGCCGTACTCGAGCGCGTAGCTCACCTCGTAGGTCGCGCTTGGCAGCTTGCCGGCCTTGCGGACCGGCACGAACCCGGCTCCGAGCCGCAGCGCGACCGGCGCGGCCAGGATGAACCCGCGGGCCTCGATCCCCACCACCTTGTCCACCTGCTCGCCGGCGAACTCGTTGGCCAGCGCGTCGACCGCGGTCGCAAAGCCGGCCGGGTCGGCTAGCAGCGGGGTGATGTCCTTGAACAGGATCCCCGGCTTCGGGTAGTCGGGCACGTCCCGGATGTGGCTGGCCAGCCGCTCCGGTAGCCCGGCTCCGTTGCCGCCGGAGCTCATCGCCGCTTCTTCCCTGACGGCCGCCGCTTCGATTTCGACCCGGACCGCTGCGGCTGCTGGCGCGGCACCGGCCTGGTGCCACCGGATCCGCCGGCGTTGCCGGCGGCGGTCTCGGCGGTGCTGTCGGACTTGGCGCCGGTTGCCCGGCCGCCGGACTTGCCACCGGACTTGCCGCCCGAGCCGGCCGAGGCGGCACTCACCGGCGCACCCGCGGTCGCCACCGCACCGGTCGCGGCCCCGGCCCGAGCCCCGCGGGAGGCGACCCGGCGAGCCAGCGCCTGCATCTGCGGCTCCCGCTCCTTGAGCTGGGCCAGCAGCGGAGTGGCGATGAAGATCGAGGAGTAGGTGCCGACCGCGATGCCGACGAACAGCGCCAGGGCGAGGTCCTTAAGCACCCCGGCACCGAGGAACCAGGTGCCGATGAACAGGATCGAGGCCACCGGCAGCAGCGCGATCACCGAGGTGTTGATGGAGCGGACGACGGTCTGGTTGATCGCCAGGTTGGCAGCCTGGCTATAGGTGTGCCGGGCGCTGCCGAGCAGCCCTCGGGTGTTCTCTCTGACCTTGTCGAACACGACCACGGTGTCGTAGAGCGAGTAACCCAGGATGGTGAGCACGCCGATCACGGTCGCCGGCGTGACCGTGAAGCCCACCAGCGAGTAGATGCCGACCGTGATGAACACGTCGTGCAACAGCGAGACGAAGGCCGCCGCGGCCATCTTGAGGTCGAACGCCGCGGCCAAATAGATCAACACCGCGATGAAGAAGACGATCAGACCGAGTAGCGCCCGTTTCGCGATCTGCTCGCCCCAGGACGCGCCGACCTGGTCCACGTTCACCGCACCCGGGTCGATGCCGGCCCGGTCGGCCAGCGCGTTGCGGATCGAGTCCGAGGTCTCCGGCGACACCTCGGGCACCTGGACCCGGATCCGGTTCTCGCCCGGCAGCTCCTGGACGATCGGCTCGTCCACGCCGGCGCTACGGGCCGCCTCGCGGGCCTGTTCGACCGTGAGCGGTGCGTCCGTGACCTGGTAGACGGCGCCGCCCTTGAACTCGACGCCAAGGTCGAGCTCCCGGGTGGCCAGCGACAGTGCCGAGACCAGCAGCAGCACTGCGGAGAGCAGATACCAGCGCTTGCGGTTGCCGACGAAGTCGAAGGAGACCTCGCCCCGGTAGAGCTTGCCGCCGAGATCGCCCAGGCGGGACATCAGGCCTCCTTCGCGCCCGCGGTACGGCGGGCGACGATCGTTGCGGGAGCGGGGCCCTGCGGGCGGGCGCCGAGACGAACCGGGTCGAGGCCGGACCACGGGTGACCGTTACCGAAGAACTTCGTCCTGGCCAGCAGGGTCACCAGCGGCTTGGTGAACAAGAACACCACGATCACGTCGATGACGGTGGTCAGCCCGAGTGTGAACGCGAACCCGCGCACGCCGCCGACCGCAAAGTAGTACAGGAACACCGCGGCCAGCAGGGAGACCGTGTCGGCCACCAGGATGGTGCGCCGGGCCCTGGTCCAACCCTGCTCGACCGCCGCCCGCAGGCTGCGGCCCTCCCGGACTTCGTCCCGTAGCCGTTCGAAGAACACCACGAACGAGTCCGCGGTAATGCCGATCGCCACGATCAGACCGGCGATACCGGCCAGGGACAGGGTGAAGCCCTGCCACCGGCCGAGCAGCACGACCGCGGCGTAGGTGAGCACCGCGGCGACCGCGAGGCTGGCGATCGAGACCAGGCCAAGCCCGCGGTAGTACAGCACCGAGAACAGCACGACCAGACCGAGCCCGATCGCGCCGGCCAGCAGCCCACCGGTGAGCTGGTCGTTGCCCAGAGTCGGCGAGATGTTCGAGACGGTGGACTGCTCGAACGCCAGCGGCAGCGCACCGTAGCGCAGCACGTTGGCCAGATCCTGCGCCTGCTGCTGGGTGAAGCTGCCGGTGATCTCGGCCTGCCCGCCGGTGATCGGGCCGCTCGGCACCGGGGCGGACACCACGACGCCGTCCAGCACGATCGCGACCTGGTTCTGCGGCGGCGGCGACTGCGAGGCCAGCGTGGTGATCTCGCCGAACTCCCGGGTCCCGGTGTCGTCGAAGCTCAGGTTCACCTGCCAGGTACCGATCCCACTTTGTGGCAGGCCGGCTTGTGCGTCGGTGACGCTGGTGCCCTCGATCGCGGTGCCGCCGAGGATGTACTTCACCGGCTGCTCCTGGTCGCAGGCCACCAGGAACGCGTTCTTGTCCTCCACCTCGCCGCGGCCCTGACGGCTCGTGTCGGTCGTGCAGTCCAGGTCGTCGAACTGGGTGCGCACCGCGGCCGGAACCTGGTCGGCGCAGGTGACCGGCTGGGCCACCGCGTCACCGGGCGGCGTGGTCGGCGAGCCGGACGGAGATCCGGACGGCGACGGCGAGCCGGACGGGCTCGCGGTGTCCGTCGGTGACGGGGACTGGTCCTGCAGCATGAACCGGCTCAGCGCCCGGCCGCTGTTGGTCGGCGAGTCGGTGGCAGTCGGTGCGCTACCGGTGGGGTTGTCCGACGGCGACGGTGACCCGCTTGGGCTGCCGGACGGCGACGGCGACCCGCTCGGGCTGCCCGACGGCGAGCCGCTGGGGGTCGGCGTGGGCACCGGCGCGGTGCCGCCGGACTCGCAGACCGGCCGGAACCGCAGCAGCGCGGTGGTGCCGATCTGGCTGGTGTCCTCGTTGGTGCCCGGGATCGAGACGACGATGTTGTTGTCGCCTTCCTTGACCACCTCGGCCTCGGCGACCCCGCGACCGTTCACCCGGTTTCGGATGATCTCCAGGGCCTGATCCATCGCGGACGAGGTGACCGCACCGCCGTCGGTGGTGGACGCGGTCAGCGTGACGCTGGTGCCGCCGCGCAGGTCCAGACCGAGCCGCGGCGTGGCCAGTGCGTTGTCGCCGAGCAGGAACATCCCGCCGTACATGGCCGCGATCACGGCGAGCAGAGCGAGGATCGGCCGCCAAGGCCGAGGGCGAGAGGTCGGAGGGGGTGCCACCGTGTCGTCGTCTCCTGTCCTATCCCGGATGGGGACGCATCCGGGCTCCGGTCACGCCTACGCGGTCCCACCCCGGCCTGCCGGGCTGGGACCGCCGGGCGATCCGTGCTACGTCCGCTTCGCCACCGAGGACGGCGGCGCCGCGGGTTTGTTACGTATTCGGTTCGTGCTCGTCGGTGCCTTGTCGTGCTTGGTGGTTACGGCGCCGACTCGGATTCGTCGGTCGAGCTGGCGCCGGAATCCACCGGGCCCGGCTGCCCCGGGTTGATCACCCGCAGCACGGCCTGCTTCGCATACCGGCTGTGGACGCCCGGAGCAACCTCGAGCACCACGGCATCATCCTCAACGGACGAGACCGTGGCAAAGAGCCCGGCAGTGGTCATGACCTGGCTACCGGGGGTCAGGGAGCTCTGCACCTGCGCAGCCTGCCGCTGCCGCATCCGCGCCGGTCGAATGATCAGGAAGTAAAAGATCGCGAACATCAGAACCAGCGGGAGCAGGAACCCTAGGGTGCTGCCACCACCGGAGTTTTGGGCGAAGTTCACGCCAGCACATTCCTTTCGACATCGCCGACTGCGGCCATACCGTGCGGATGGATCATTGATCGGCCGCGAGCTGCGCGGTCTCGGCGGAGTCTAGGCGAGCCATGCGCGCAGTCACAACGCACCGTAACCAGGTCGTGCCCTGCCGCGGCCAGGGTGTGATCAAGGATGCCGGGCTCGGAACGCCCTAGTCGGGCTGGTCGAACAGTAACGGCTGGGCCGGGATCCCGGCCGCGCCGGGCGGCGGCCGTAGGCTCAGATGCGCCCAGGCGGCCGACGTAGCGATCCGGCCCCGCGGGGTGCGGGCGATCAGTCCCTCCCTGACCAGGAACGGCTCGGCCACCTCCTCGACCGTCTCCGGCTCCTCACCGACCGCGACCGCGAGCGTGGACAGCCCGACCGGGCCACCGCCGAACCGGACCAGCAGCGCGTCCAGCACCGCCCGGTCGAGCCGGTCAAGACCGCGTTCGTCGACCTCGTAGACCGCCAGCGCGGCGTGCGCGGTCTCCAGCGTGACCCGGCCGTCGGAGCGGACCTGGGCGTAGTCGCGCACCCGCCGGAGCAGCCGGTTCGCGATCCGCGGGGTGCCGCGGGACCGGCCGGCGATCTCGATGGCACCGTCCGCCGCCAGCGGCACGTCGAGCAGCCCGGCCGAGCGGTGCAGGATGCGCTCCAGCTCGGCCGGTGCGTAGAAGTCGAGGTGGCCGGTGAAGCCGAACCGGTCTCGCAGCGGCCCGGGCAGCAAGCCGGCCCTGGTCGTCGCCCCGACCAGGGTGAACTGCGGGATGTCCAGCGGGATGGCCATCGCTCCCGGGCCCTTGCCGACCACCACGTCGACCCGGAAGTCCTCCATTGCCATGTAAAGCATCTCTTCGGCCGGCCGGGCCATCCGGTGGATCTCGTCCAGGAACAGCACCTCGCCCTCGGCCAGCGAGGAAAGCACCGCGGCCAGGTCGCCCGCGTGCTGGATCGCCGGGCCGCTGGTGATCCGGATCGGCGCGCCGAGCTCGGCAGCGATGATCAATGCGAGCGTGGTCTTGCCGAGGCCGGGCGGACCGGACAGCAGCACATGGTCCGGCGGCCGCCCCCGGCCGAGCGCGGCCTGCAGGACCAGCGCAAGCTGCTCCCTGACCCGTTCCTGGCCGATCAGCTCGGCCAGCCGGCGCGGGCGCAGTGCGGCCTCGACGACCCGTTCCTCACCACCGGCGTCGGCGGCGACCAGGCGTTGGGTGGTCAGCTCGGGCTCGGACACGAGCTACGACCGTCCCAACGCGCGCAGCGCGGAGCGCAGCAGGACCGCGACGTCCGGGCTCTCACCGCGTGCGGTGGCCTGGTCAACCTCGGGAATCACCGCAACCAGCGCCTCGTCCGCTTCGCGTGCGCTCCAGCCCAACCCGACCAGCGCACCGTGCACCTGCTCCCGCCAGCCGCGCTGGAACGGGAACCCGGCCGTGCTGCCCTCGATGCCGCCATGACCCGGGTGGCCGTTGCCGAGCGCACCGGCCGCCGGGCCGGACCCGAGCGGGCGCCCGATCGCGGCGCCGAGCCGGTCCTTGAGCTCGAGCACGATGCGCTGCGCACCCTTCTTGCCGATCCCGGGCACCAGGCAGAGCGCGCCCAGGTCCTCGGTCGCGACCGCACGCCGCAGCGCGTCCGGGCTGTGCACCGCGAGCATCGCCTGGGCCAGCCGCGGTCCAACCCCGCTGGCGGTTTGCAACAGCTCGAAAACGGTGCGCTCGTCGTCGTCGACGAATCCGTAGAGCGTGAGCGAGTCCTCCCTGACCACCAGGCAGGTCGCGAGCCTGGCCGGCTCGCCCAGCCGGAGCCCGGCCAGGGTGCCGGGGGTGCATTGCACGGCCAGGCCGACCCCGCCTACCTCGAGGACCGCACCGTCCGGTCCCAGCGCGGCCACCGGACCCGCAACGAACGCAATCATGTCTTGACCTCTACTCGAGCCTGAGCTTGGTGCGCTTTCGCTGTGCTGACCGCGGCGGCCAGCCTGGATTGGGCCCCGCCCCGCCAGACCTGGCAGATGGCCAGCGCCAGCGCGTCGGCCGCGTCCGCCGGTCGCGGCGGGCTCTCCAGTCGCAGCAGCCGAGTCACCATCGCCTGCACCTGCTCCTTGCCGGCCCGTCCGTTGCCAGTGACCGCGGCCTTCACTTCGCTCGGGGTATGCAAGGAGACCGGAAGCCCGCGCCGGGTCGCGGCGGCGATCGCGATCGCCGCCGCCTGCGCGGTGCCCATCACGGTGCGCACGTTGTGCTGGCTGAACACGCGCTCCACGGCCACCGAGTCCGGCCGGACCCGGTCCAGCCACTCGCCGATCTGCCGCTCCAGGTCGACCAGGCGGGTGCCCACGTCCTGGTCGGGCGCGGTGCGCAGCACGGACACGTCGACCAGGGTGAGCGGGCGCCCGGCGGTGCCCTCGACCACACCGAGCCCGCACCGGGTCAGCCCGGGATCGATGCCGACGACTCGCACCTGCGCTCCCTTGCCGGTAGCGAACATTTGTTCGGAGACTACCCAGCTCAGCGGTCGAATCCGAGCCGACGCGCCGGATCGCCCGGGGTTCGCCCGGGTTCGGCTGGGTCAAGTTCCCGGCACGCTCAGCTCGGTCAGCGGAACCTCCATCATCGTCAGGATGTCCTCGTCTTCGACCACCGCCAGCCAGGCTCGCCACGGCTGCGTGCTCATCCGCGGTCGCTCGACGTCCAGGGGCTGTACAACGACAGTCAGCTCGCCCGCGGAGTCCATCGCAACGCTGATTGCCAGATCCTGCGGCGGCAGGTCCGGATGTCCCAGTTCGGCGATGCGTCGGCTGACTTCCTCCGTGGTCTGGTCAGATCCGAGACTGACGTCTCTTCTCTGCTCGTCGGCCGCGAGCACCGAGGAGATCTCCCAGTCCTCCCAGGCCCGAAGCACGATCTCGTAGTGCGCGCCAGCCGTGCGGTCGGCGGTCCGGCTCAGCTGGATGAGCGCCACCGGGCCGTCAACAACCGCATCGGAGAACAACACGCGGACCCGTGGATCTGCGCCATCTGTCACCAGAACCGTGCCGTTGGCCGTGATCTCGGCCGGATCCGGCTCATCGGTCAACGCCCAGACAACAACGCCGGCCACGGTGGCGAGGCCAGCTCCCACCGCCACTCGACCGAGCCGGCGGCGCTTACCGCCAGGTCGACCCGATGTCTTCTCAACTGATTCCCACCTGGACACAGATCCCCACGACGTTAACCTTCCAGCTCCATGCCGTCGAGATGACGTGCGTCAAGCCCGTACCCGCACAAGGGACTGGGCGAGTAGGTGCACTGTTCGAGCTGTGCGGGGATTCCCGACCCGTACCGGGGATCTCCGTAGAGCCAGAAAACGAGTGGGCGCCGGCGCGGACCTAGCCGCTAGGCCGCTAGACCGTTAGCCAACCTTCTGCATGACCTCGTCGGAGACATCGAAGTTGGCGTAGACGTTTTGCACGTCGTCGCAGTCCTCGAGCGCATCCATCAGTCGGAACACCTTGCGTGCGCCGTCCTCGTCCAGCGGCACGCTCATGCTGGGCAGGAAGCTCGCCTCGGCCGACTCGTAGTCGATCCCGGCGTCTTGCAGCGCGGTGCGGACCCCGACCAGGTCGGCGGCCTCGGACACCACCTCGAACGCCTCGCCCAGGTCGTTGACCTCCTCGGCACCGGCGTCGAGCACGGCGATCAGCACCTCGTCCTCGGACAGCTTGCCGGGATTCGGGACGATCACTACACCCTTGCGGTTGAACAGGTAGGCCACCGAGCCGGCGTCGGCCATCGAGCCACCGTTGCGGGTCATCGCGGTGCGCACCTCGGAGGCGGCCCGGTTGCGGTTGTCGGTCAGGCACTCGATCAGGATCGCCACACCGCCCGGCGCGTAGCCCTCGTACATGATGGTCTGCCAGTCGGCGCCGCCCGCTTCCAGGCCGGCGCCGCGCTTGACCGCCCGGTCAATGTTGTCGTTGGGGACCGAGGACTTCTTCGCCTTCTGGATCGCGTCGTACAGGGTCGGGTTGCCGGTCGGGTCACCGCCGCCGGTCCGCGCCGCCACCTCGACGTTCTTGATCAGCTTGGCGAACAGCTTGCCGCGCCGTGCGTCGATCACGGCCTTCTTGTGCTTGGTGGTCGCCCATTTGGAGTGGCCGGACATCATCGCTCCTCAGGCGGCTCGAACCATCTCTACAAAGAACTCGTGCACCCGGGTGTCGCCGGTCAGCTCCGGGTGGAAGGAGGTCGCCAGAAGCCCGTCCTGACGAACCGCAACGATCCTACCGGCGGCCGGTCCGGACTCGATCGACGCGAGCGGCTCGACTCCGGGCCCGATCGACTCCACCCAGGGCGCCCGGATGAACACCGCGGTGAGCGGGTGCGAGCCAGCCAGCGCGGCCAGCGCACCCGCAGGACGCAACGGGGTCTCGAAGGAATCAACCTGGCGCCCGAACGCGTTGCGGCGTACCACGATGTCGATCCCACCTATGGTCTGCTGGCCCTCGATAGCGTCCACCAGCGTGTCCGCGAGCATGATCATGCCGGCGCAGGAGCCGTACGCCGGCAGTCCGGCCTCGATCCGGGCCCGCAGCGGCTCGAGCAGCCCGAACGCCCTGGCCAGCTTGTCCATCGTGGTCGACTCACCGCCCGGCACCACGATCGCGTCGACCTCGGCGAGCTCGGCCTCGGTCCGCACCGCGGTGGTTCGCGCGCCGACCGCGGAAAGCGCCCGCAGGTGCTCGCGCACGTCGCCCTGCAAGGCGAGTACGCCGATCACCGGATCGCTCACCGCTGCACCCACCCTCCCGGATCGAGTCTCACCTGTTGAGATGTCAGTCTACGAGCCGCTTCGACCGCACCCGCCCGGCTGGAGGCCGAGTTGACCAACCCCAGCACCCGGGCCCGGATGTCGACCACCGACTCCGAGCACCGGGTGACCGCCACCGAGCTGTTCTTCGACCTGGTCTTCGTCTACGCGATCACCCAGGTGACCGCCCTGCTGGCCGATTCCCCGAGCGGGCTGCGACTGGCCGAGGGCATGCTGCTGCTGGCCCTGCTGTGGTGGTGCTGGTGCTGCTTCGCCTGGCTGGGCAACGCGGTGCGGGCCGACCGCGGGGTGCTCCGGGTCGTGCTGATCACCGTGATGGCACTGATGCTGGTCATCGCGATCGTGCTGCCGGAGTCGTTCGACGACCGCAGCGGCGGCCTGAACGGTGCGTTCGTGTTCGTCGGGTGCTACGCGCTGGTCCGGATCCTGCACTTGTTGATCTACCTGCTGTCCGACCCGGGCAATGCGGAGCTGCGCCGGGTGCTCGGCCACGCGCTGACCTCGCTGCTGCCCTCGCTCGCACTGCTGGCGATCGGCGCCGGGATGCCGACCCAGGCCGGCCGGCTGGCGGTGTGGGCCGTGGCCTTCGTCGCCGACGCGATCGGGATCTACCTGACCGGGTCCAGCGGGTGGCAGGTCAACTCGCCGGCGCACTGGGCCGAGCGGCATGGCCTGATCGTGATCATCGCGCTCGGCGAGTCGATCGTGGCGATCGGGATCGGCGTGTCCGGGATCCCGGTGTCCTGGCCGCTGATCGCGGCCGCGGTGCTCGGAGTGGCCGTGACCGCCAGCCTGTGGTGGCTGTACTTCGACGCGGTGCAGACCGACGCCGAGCACCGGCTGGCGGCGCTGACCGGCACCGCCCGGACCGCGCAGGCCAGGGACGGCTACACCTACCTGCACTTCCCGTTGATCGCCGGGGTCGTGCTGACCGCACTCGGACTGAAGAAGATCGTCGAGTATGTCGCGGACCCCGCGCACGCGCTTGGCGACTCGCTGACCGGAATACCGGCCTGGGCGCTGACCGGAGGCGCCGGGAGCTATCTGCTCGGCTCGGCCGCGTTCGCGCTGCGGACCACCGGGCACCGCTCGGTGCTCCGGCTGTTCGTCGGACTGATGCTGCTGATCGCGCTCCCGGTGGTGGAGCGGCTACCCGCGCTGGTCGCGCTCGGCGGGCTTGCCGCGCTCCTCACCGCGCTCGCCGGTTACGAGACCCGGCACCGCTGGAGCGGGGACTGGGCTACCGCTACCAACCCCGGCGAGC
>JAKEEW010000191.1 GCA_022616375.1 Sporichthyaceae bacterium | reverse complement strand
CCGTTGGGAGTACCGCGCTGACCTGCATGAAGCGCTGGTCAAGCTCGCCTGCTGCCTGATCTGCTGGCGATGCTTGGAACGCTCATTCTGATTTCACCAGTAAGACCGACCGGCAATTGGATCATTTGAGGCGTCGGGTGCTCGGGCGGCCGTCCAGCGGTAGCGCTTGGTCGCGCGCCGGATCAGCATCCGCAGGGTCACCAGCGCGGCGGCAAGATCCAGGTAGAAGTCCACGAGAAGTCCACGACCCTGGCGTCCTTGTCGGTACAGCACCGCAGCTTGCCGTAGCCGTTCATCCACGAGTGCGTGCACTCCACCACCCAGCGCCGGCCGGCCTGGATCGGGGCCGGGATGCCCCCGTGCGGGCGATGCTGGCGGTGCAGCCGAGCTCGTCCAGCAGCGCACGGGTCACCGCGCTGTCGTAGCCGCGGTCAAGGTTGACGGTGGCATCCTCAGGGAGCGCGCCGACCGGCAGCGTCGCGGCCTGCAGCGTGGGACCCAGCAGCGGCCCACCGTGGCGGTTGGCGCCGTTGACAGGCGGCGGCGATCCCGACCGGGACGCCGCCGGCGTCGGTGGCGACCGAGCGCTTGCGGCCCTGCTTGCCGCGGTCCACCGGGGACCGGCCGGCCCGCTGGCCGGCGCAGGGGGCCTTGGTGATACGCCGTCCACCGACAGCTCGCCCAGCCCCAGGCCGATTCTCCGGTCGTCGGCGGCCAGCGCCAGCGCGGACGTGCTCGGCGATCCCAGCGACGCCCAGTCGTTGCGGCGACGGCGGATGGTGCGGTCGGAGCAGCCGGGCTGGCAATGCGCTCGGAGCCGGAGCCGTGGACCAGGGCCGCGACGACGTGTTCGACGACGGTCCGATCGGGGAGACGGCGGCGGCGGTGGCAGCCCAGCGGATGGTCAGGATGGTCGGTGCTGCGCTGGGGCAGCACCGCGGCGACCTGGTCCCACAGCGGTTCCAGCAGGCAGGCTGGCACCAACGGGCACGGGTCCTCCAAGTGGTCACAGAGCATCGACACCTCCATGATCACTCAGGACTCGTGCCCGTCTGGCTCCTGGACGCGGGCATGGATGCCACCACGCCTACTGCCGGTCGGTCCGAGCCATGGGCTCGGAGGACGTTACTGCCGGGCGCTCGCGACAGGCGGCGCTGGCCCCGGGTACCGCGTGTCGTCGGTCTTGACCGAGTGAACCGCCCCCAAGGACCCGGTCGAAGCTGCCCAACCCAAGCAGGTCCGCCGCCCGCTACGGATGCCGTTGTGGCTCGCTCAGCGCGACACCGGATACCGGACACGGTCACCAGCTCGGGAACAGGTCGCGGCACCGCCGCAGGCACGCCAGGTCGCCGTCGACATCCAGGTCCGGCGGCACAAGCACGCCACCAGGTGTGACCTCGGCACGGACGGCGCCCGGCGGGCGGCACCCGGCAGGATGCATGCAGGATGCACGACGTGAAGTCCGCCTGCTCGGTGAACGCGACAGCGGGGACGGCGATCTCGGCCCCCGCGCGCCCGTCCGCTCCCTCGAGCCACCGTGGCGCCTCAGGACCAATGCTGTGTAGGTGCCCGTCCGCTGCGGTCATTGGTCCACTCTT
>JAKEEW010000190.1 GCA_022616375.1 Sporichthyaceae bacterium | reverse complement strand
TGCCCGCTCGCTTCATCGGGCGCAAGGTGCGCGTGTCGTTGCGCGCCAACCACCTGATCGTCTTCGACGGCCGCCGCGAGGTCGCCCGGCACCCCAGGTTGACCCGCCGCTACTCCTACCACGACAACCTGGACCACTACCTGGAGATCCTGCTGGCCAAGCCCGGTGCGCTGGCAGGTTCGTCGGCGCTGAAGATCGCCCGGGCAGAGGGCTCGTTCACCGACACGCATCAGGCGTTCTGGGACGCGGCGATGGCCGCGCACGGCCGGGCGAAGGGCACCCGGGCGCTGATCGACGTGCTGCTGTTGCACCGCCACCGCCCGGCCGCCGCGGTCCTGGCCGGCCTCACCGTCGCGCTGTCGGCCGGCTCGACCAGCCCGGAGCTGGTCGCGGTCGAGGCCCGCAAAGCCGCCGGGGGCCTGGGCTCACCGGAGCTGGTGGACCTTTCCGATCTGGACCTGCCGGATCTGGACCCATCGGACCCGTCCACGAGCGTGGCCGCTACGGAGCCGCCGGCCCAGCCGCGACCGGCACCGTCGGTGGCCATCTACGACGAACTGCTCACCCACCGGCCGGAAGGCGACCAATCATGACCACCGCAACCCGCGCCGCCCGGGCGCCACGGGCCCGCGCCGCCGCACCCGGCGTCGACCCCACCGAAGCGGCTATCGACCTGGCCTGCCGGGCACTGCAACTGCCCACGATCCGGCAACGCTACGACGAGATCGCCGCCACCGCGCTGCGCGAGCAGTCCAGCTACAAGCACTTCCTGGCCGACCTGCTCGCCGCCGAGGTCGCCGAACGCGGCGAGCGACGCAAGCTGCGCCTGGTCCACGAGGCCGGCTTCGCCCGCCCGAAGCGGCTGGAGGACCTCGACTACACCGCCAACCCCGCCATCAGTGCCGAGGTCATCAACACCCTGGCCGACCCGGCCTGGGTGCGCGCCGGTGCGCCGCTGGTCCTGCTCGGCGACTCCGGCACCGGCAAGTCCCACCTGCTCATCGGCATCGGCACCGCCATCGCCGAGGCCGGCCTCAAGGTCCGCTACAGCACCTGCGCCAACCTCGTCAACGAGCTCGTCGAGGCCGCCGACGAGCACCATCTGTCGCGCTCGATTGCCCGCTACGGCAAGGTGGACCTGCTCTGCCTCGACGAGTTCGGCTACCTCGAACTCGATCCCGCCGGCGCGAAGCTGCTGTTCCAGATCTTCACGGAGCGGGAGGAACGCCGCGCCATCGCCGTGGCCTCCAACGCACCGTTCAGTGAGTGGAAGCGCACCTTCACCGACCCCCGTCTCTGCGCCGCCATCGTCGACCGGCTCACCTTCAACGGCCACATCATCGAGACCGGCACCAGCTCCTACCGGCTGGCCACCACCCGCGCGAAGCGACAACCGCGATGACCAGCCAGCACAACTGGCTCTCCGATGATGACTGGACACCCGGCGAGCGGCCCGACGACGACACACCAACCACTGACTGGGGCCAGACCGACCACAGCAACATGGAGCCAATCGTTGGCATTCCCCTCGGCCTGCTCGGCACCGCCATCGAACTGCTCGACTTCTGCGATGAGGTGTTCAACCGCCCCGGCAGCAAAGCCGTCGACTCCCACCTCGCCGCCGTCATCCGCCGCTACAAACGCCCCGACATCACCACCCTGCGCTGGTTCAACGACGGGCTCGGTATCACCGCCTGGCGACTGCTCGAACGGATGGAGAACGAGGGCATGATGGTCGAACCCGAACTACCGGGCCGCCACGGTCTCCTCTATAGCCCATAACACACAGGGCCGCCCGCAGCCCACCGGGGGCCGCTGACACGCGGAAGCCGGACCTGGCTCACGCACCTGTCGGGGGCGCGCGAGCCCAAGGCCCGGCTCACAACCCCTCCAACGAGCAATCCAGACCCAGGACACGCGAGTCCCAGATGGCCAGCGCAATCCCGGACAAGTTTCCCGCGAGCCGGTCGGTGGCGCCGAAACTCACCGCTCCCTAAGTGATGTCGATGTCTCGTTGTCCCCAAGTGGTGCCGAAACTCGCTGAGAAGTGGTGCCCGAACTACCCGCTAGCAACACCCTGGTTCTCCGACCGCGCGGGCCCGCCGACGACTCGCGCATAACGCCGCCGACAGCTGGTGCGCTTTCCCGCCGGGTGCGCATCGGCCGACCAGCCGCGGCCGGTGCCCGCGCTGGGGCCGGTGGTGTTCACGCTGCGTTTTGGCGGCATCCAACGCAGCGTGGACCTCTCCGACCTGCCC
>JAKEEW010000189.1 GCA_022616375.1 Sporichthyaceae bacterium | reverse complement strand
TCGGCCAGCGCCACCGCCCAGTCCACCGGCAACGTGCCGGGAGCACCGAGCCCGACCAGCAGCGCGGTCGGCACGGCGCCCATGGCGGCGATGTCGGCCAGATTCGCGGCCGCCGCCTTTCGACCTACTTGATAGCCGTTGGACCAGTCCAGCCGGAAGTGCTGCCCCTGGACCAGCAGGTCGGTGCTGGCCACCACCCGGCCGTCCGGCGTTGCCAGCACCGCCGCGTCGTCGCCGGGGCCGAGCAGGACTGCCGGACCGTGCCTGAACCGCGCGGTCACCCCGGCGATGAGGACGAACTCGCCGACGTCGGCGAGCGTGCCGGGCACCGATTCGCCCTGATCCACCGATCCGA
Organism: Sporichthyaceae bacterium; assembly: GCA_022616375.1. Taxonomy (GTDB): domain Bacteria; phylum Actinomycetota; class Actinomycetes; order JAKEEW01; family JAKEEW01; genus JAKEEW01. The sequence goes on along the minus strand of JAKEEW010000189.1, from coordinate 2,181 downwards.
CCTCACCCTTCTCGCGACAAAGCGCTACCGTTGCTCCCCGGATCGTGACCGGCTTCAGATTGCTCGGGAGGACGACCGTGGTAGTCCAGGCCTACATCCTCGTGCAAACCGAGGTCGGCAAGGCAGCACAGGTGGCCCGCGAGATCGCCGAGATCAAGGGCGTGACGCTGGCCGAAGACGTCACCGGCCCCTACGACGTCATCGTGCGGGCCGAAGCTCGCAACATGGACGAACTGGCCAAGCTGGTGGTGTCCAAGGTGCAGGGCGTCGCCGGGATCACTCGGACCCTGACGTGCCCGGTCGTTCATCTTTAGCCGCCGTACCCGCCGGCCGTGGCGGCCGGCTGAGTCGGTTGGCCGGCCCGGCGACCCTGAGCGTGCTCGCGGCGACGATGGTCGGCTGCGGCGGTGGATCGGGTACGGCCAGCGTGCCGCCACCGGCGCTCGAGTCCGAGCAGGCGACCCAAGCCTGCAACGCGCTGGCCGCCGCGCTCCCGGCGGTGCTTGACGGCCACCAGAGCCGGGCCACCGAGCCCGACTCGCCGCTCACCGCCGCCTGGGACGACCCGGCGATCGTGCTGCGCTGCGGGGTCGGTACCCCGGCCGCACTGCAGCCCACCTCGCAGCTCTACACGATCAACGAGGTGGACTGGCTGGCCGAGGAGACCGGGGACGGTTGGCGGTTCACCACGGTTGGCCGGATCGTGAACGTCGAGCTTGCGGTGCCGGGCCGGTATGAGCCCGCGGTCAACCCGCTCGTCGACCTGTCCGAGCCGATCATCGCGGCGATTCCGAAGCCCGAACAGCCGGGCGAGTCGGGCGAGTCGGGCGAGTAAGCGGTTTAGCGCAGCCCGATCGGGCGGCGCAGCGCAAGCTTGATCAGCCGGTCCACCAGCTCGGGGTAGGGCACGCCGCTCTCCCGCCACATCACCGGGAACATCGAGACCGGGGTGAAGCCGGGCATCGTGTTGACCTCGTTGACCAGCAGCGAGCCGTCGGCGCGCAGGAAGAAGTCCACCCGGGCGAGGCCCTCGCAGCCCATCGCCTCGAATGCCACCACGGCCAGCCGGCGCACCTCGTCGGCGACCTCGTCGGGCAGGTCGGCCGGTACGTCGTACTCGGTGCCCTCGTCCGGCAGGTACTTCGCCTCGAAGTCGTAGAACTCGTGCCCGCGCACCTTCACCTCGGCGACCACCGAGGTCTCCGGCGCCCCGCCGTCCAGCGAGTCGAGCACACCGCACTCGACCTCCCGGGCCGCTACCGCGGCCTCGACCAGGACCTTCGGGTCCCACTCCCGCGCGGTCTCGATCGCGGCGGCGAGCTCCTGCGGGCCGTGCACCTTGCTGATCCCGATGCTGGACCCGGCCCGGGACGGCTTGACGAAGACCGGCCAGCCAAGCTCGGCCACCTTCTCGGCCACCGCGACCTTGTCCCGCTCCCAGTCGCGCGGGCGCACCACCAGGTAGTCGCCTACCGGCAGTCCCGCCGCGACGAAGAGCTTCTTCATGTACTCCTTGTCCATCGCCACCGCGGACGACAGCACGCCGGAGCCGACGTAGGGCACCCCGGCCAGCTCGAGCAGCCCCTGCAGCGTGCCGTCCTCGCCGTACGGGCCGTGCAGCAGCGGGAACACGACGTCGACCTCGCCGAGCGCACGCGGCACCTCACCCGGCTGGGCGGTGACCAGCTCCCGCGAGGTCGGATCACCGGCCAGCACCACCGCGGCGCCGGTGTCCTCCACCGCGGGCAACCGGCCGTCGGTGATGGCCAGCTGCTCGGGGGTGCTGGCGGACAGCACCCAGCGGCCCGCCCGGGAGATCCCGATCGGGACGACCTCGTAGGCGTTGGAGTCGATGGCGGCCAGCACGCTGCCCGCGGTCACGCAGGAGATCGCGTGCTCGGAGCTGCGGCCGCCGAAGACGACGGCCACGCGCGGCTTACGCGAGCTGCCCGGATCGGCTGCGGGGTCAGGCTGCGGGTTCATCGAGATCGACCCTAGCGGGTTGACCGGGGTGCTCCGAAAGCGCCGTCTCGGGGATTGATCGAGCGCCGGCTTGAGATCGCAGCCCTGGCAGGCGCCGCGCCTAGGGTGTGTCTCCCAAGTCTTGGTGGATGCGGGCGGCGATCCAGACGGCGTCCGGCAAGGCGAAGGAGGAGTCGATAGTGGAGCTATGGCGACTCT
>JAKEEW010000188.1 GCA_022616375.1 Sporichthyaceae bacterium | reverse complement strand
GGCCATACCCCTGAGCACGAGCCGCATCGCGAAACCGGGAATCGGCAGCACTGCCGGGCGGTGCAGGGCCGCGCCGAGCGCCCTGGTGACCTCGGCGTTGGTCACCGGATTCGGCCCCGTGACATTGACCGGACCGGCGAGGTCGGCCCGGTCGATGACGAAGCGGTATGCCCGGACGGTGTCCTCCAGCGCGACCCAGCTCCAGTACTGCCGACCCGAACCCATCCGCCCACCGAGCCCGAGCCGGAACACGCGGATCAACGGTTGGAACGCGCCACCCCGCTGGCTGACGACGACGCCGTTGCGCGGGTGCACGACCCGAATCCCGGCCTCCCGGGCGGGTTCCGCCGCGGCCTCCCAGGCAAGTACGACATCAGTGAGGAAACCCTCGCCGGGCAGGCTCGACTCGTCGCACGGCTCGGCATCGCGCCCGGAGTAGTAGTGCACGCCCGAGGCGCTGACCAGCACGCGCGGCGGCGGGTCGAGCGCGGTGACGGCGCGGGCGATGGTCCGGGTGCCGTTGACCCGGCTGTCCATGATCGTTTGCTGGTAGGACTTGGTCCACGGCCGGCCGATCGGGGCACCGGCCAGGTGCACGACCACGTCGAGCCCGGCCAAGCCCGCCAGGTCCACCGTCCCGGCTACCGGGTCCCAGCTCACCTCGTCCGGGCCACGCGCCTCCCGCCGGACCAGGCGGCGCACCTCGTGCCCGTCCGCGACCAGGCTCTTCGTGAGTGCCGTGCCGATCAGCCCAGACGCGCCGGTGACCGCGATTCGCATGCGGCGTTACCTGGACAGGCCGAGCGCCGCCTCGAACCGGCCCTCTTCGAGCCGCTGCTTGATGGCGCCGAGGAACCTGGCCGCGTCCGCGCCGTCCACCAGCCGGTGGTCGTAGGTCAGCGCGAGGTAAGCCGTGGACCGGATCGCGATCGTCTCGCCGAGGTCCGGATCGTCCACCACGACCGGGCGCTTCACCACCGCCCCGGTGCCCAGGATCGCCACCTGCGGCTGGTTGAGGATCGGCGTATCGAACAGTGCGCCGCGACTACCGGTGTTGGTCAGCGTGAACGTCCCACCGGCCAGCTCGTCTGGCCCGATCTGGTTGCCCCGGGTCCGCTCGGCCAGATCGGCGATCTTCCGGGCGATGCCGGCCAGGTTGAGGTCCCCGGCGTTCTTAATGACCGGCACTAGCAGGCCGCGCTCGGTGTCCACCGCGATACCTAGGTGCTCGGCGTCGTGGTAGGTGATCTCGCCCTTCTCGGTGTCGATCATCGCGTTCACCATCGGGAAGGCCTTGAGCGCCTCGACCGCGGCGACGGCGAAGAACGGCAGGTAGGACAGCTTCACGCCCTCGCGAACCTCGAAGTCGCGCTTGGCCCGGTCGCGCAGCCGAGCAATCTTGGTGACGTCGACCTCGACCACGGTGGTGAGCTGCGCGGAAACCTGCAGCGACTCGACCATCCGCTTGGCGATCACCTGGCGGAGCCTGGACATCTTCTCGGTCCGGCCACGTAGCCAGGACGATGCTGCGGCCTCGGCGCCAGGCGCCGCGCTTGCCGCCGCCGGCTGCGCGGCTGCCGGCTGGGTCGCCTGCGCCTTCTCCCGCAGCTGCTTGGCGGCCTGAGCGGCCTCGAGCACGTCCTGCTTGCGGATCCGGCCGCCGACTCCGGTGCCACGCAGTGCGGCGAGGTCCACGCCGTGCTCGGTGGCGAGCTTGCGAACCAGCGGAGTCACGTACGCGTTGGAGCCGGCGGCGCCGCCGTTGGCTCCGGTCGCGGCCGGTGCGGCGGTCGACTCGGCCGGAACCGGGGCCGGCGTCTCGGTCTGCGCGGGCGCGGTGGCCTGGCTCTGGGCCGGTGCTTGCGCCTCGGCTACGGCGGCCGGCTGCGGCGCCGGCTGTTGCGCCGGCGCTTCTGCCGGTGCTTCTGCCGGTGCTTGCCGCGGGGCCGCCGGAGCGGCCGGTTGGGCTGGTGCCGCCGGTTGGGCCGCGGCGGGTGGAGCCGCGCTCGCCGAGGTCTGGATGACCGCAAGCTCGGTCCCGACCGCGACGGTCTGGTCCTCGGCTACCTTGATCGACATCAACACCCCAGACGCCGGCGCGGGGATCTCGGTGTCGACTTTGTCGGTCGATACCTCGAGCAAGGGCTCGTCCGCGGCGACCTGGTCGCCCTCCTGCTTCAGCCAACGGGTCACGGTGCCTTCGGTCACGCTCTCGCCGAGCGCGGGCAGCACGACCGGCGCGACACCACCGCCCACGCTCGCCGGTGCGGCGGCAGCCGGGGGAGCAGCCGGAGCGGCCTGGGCCGGGGCGGTCTGGGGCGAGGCCAGCGCCTCGGAGCCGTACGGCGGGGTCTGGTCGGCGGACTGGTCGCGGGCCGCGGCCGGCTGGGCCGCAAGCTGCTCGGCAGCTGGCTCGGCGGCGGATTCGGCGGCGGCCGGCTCGGGCTGCTCCGCCGGTTCGGGCTGCTCCGCCGGTTCGGCAGCGGCGGGTTCGGCGGGGGTCGGCTCAGCGGCAGCGGCAGGCGCGGCAGCCTGGGCGGCAGCGGGCTCGGCTTCGGCGGCACCTGACGCCGCGTCGATCACCGCAAGCTCGGTCCCGACCGCGACCGTCTCGTCTTCCCTTACCTTGATCGACACGAGCACGCCGGCCGCCGGTGCCGGGATCTCGGTGTCGACCTTGTCGGTGGACACCTCGAGCAGCGGCTCGTCCGCGGCGACGGTGTCGCCTTCCTGCTTCAGCCAGCGGGTCACGGTGCCCTCGGTCACGCTCTCGCCGAGCGCGGGGAGGGTTACGGAAACCGACATCTGCCTCGGGGCTCCTAATCGTCAGCTGAGGGCGTGCAGCGGCTTGCCGGCCAGCGCGAGGTGCGCTTCGCCGATGGCCTCTCCCTGGGTCGGGTGCATGTGGATGAGCTGGGCCACGTCGCCTGGCTGCGCTTCCCAGTTGTAGATCAGCTGCGCCTCGGAGACCAACTCGCCCACCCGGCTGCCGACCAGGTGGATGCCGACGACCGGCCCATCCTTCTGCCGGACCAGCTTCACCGAACCTGAGGTGTGCAGGATCTCACTCTTGGCGTTGCCGGCGAGGTTGTACGAGTAGGTCTCGAGCCCGTCGGCGCCGTACCGCTCGCGTGCGGCCGCCTCGGTCAGGCCCATCGAGGCCACCTCGGGTTCGGAGAACGTCACCCGGGGCACCCCGTCGTAGTCGATCGGTGCCGGGTTCAGCCCGCCCAGCCGCTCGGCCACCAGGATGCCCTCGCCGAAGCCAACGTGGGCTAGCTGCGGGGTCGGGATCAGGTCGCCGATCGCGGACACGGTCGGGATGTTGGTCTGGCAGTACTGGTCGACCTTGACGAAACCGCGCTCCAGCTCGATCCCGGCCTCGGCGAAGCCCAGGTCTTCCGAGACCGGCCCGCGCCCGACCGCGACCAGCAGCAGCTCGGCGTCGAACGTCTTGCCGTTCTCGGTGGACACCCGCACGCCCTTGTCGGTCTGCTCCACCCCGGCGAACCGCGCACCAAGCTCGAACGCGATGCCACGGCGGCGGAAGGCCCGCTCGAGCAGCTTGGAGTTGTCCTCGTCCTCGGTCGGCACCAGGTGCGGCAGCGCCTCGATGATGGTGACCTCGGCCCCGAACGAGCGCCATACGCTGGCGAACTCGACGCCGATCACGCCACCGCCGAGCACCACGACCGACTCCGGCACGTAGTCCAGGGTGAGCGCGTGGTCGCTGGAGATGATGCGCTCGCCGTCGATGGTCAGGCCGGGCAGCGACTTGGGCGCCGACCCGGTGGCGAGCACGATGTGCCGGCCCTCGTAGCGCTTGCCGTCGACCTCGATCGTGGTCGGCCCGACCAGCCGCCCGGCGCCCTCGATGAAGTCGACGCCGCGGGCCTTCGCCAGCCCCTGCAGGCCCTTGTACTTCTTCGCGACGATGCCGTCCTTGTAGGCGTTGACCGCGGCGATGTCGATGCCTTCGAAGCTGGACTTGACCCCGAACTGCGAGCTTTCCCGGGTCTGGTCGGCGACCTCGGCGGCGTGCAGCAGCGCCTTGGTCGGGATGCAGCCGCGGTGCAGGCAGGTGCCGCCCAGCTTGTCCTTGTCGATCAACGCCACCTTCATGCCGAGCTGGCTGGCCCGGAAGGCGCATGCGTAGCCACCGCTGCCGCCTCCCAGGATCACGAGGTCGTAGGTGGTTCCGGCGGATTCGGACACGAGTTGCTCCAAGCTGGGGACGTCAGAATTCCTCATACTCCTGCCGAGACGTCATCCTCCCATTACCGGCCCGGCCGGGACCAAACCGGTGCCTAGTTGGTCCGGATGCCCTACCGTTTGGGGGCGGAACCACCTGACGTAGGGAGGCAGGGTGGGATTGTTCCGGAAGCGGGCGCGCCCCGGTCAGCTCCGTCCGGCGACGTCCTCGGACGAACGTGATCTCGAACAGTTCGCACGTAACCACCGGGGGGTGGAGGCGTTCATCGAGCCACGGACGACCGTAACCGAGACGACCATGCTGCTGGTGGCCGATACCGGTGAGTGGACCAGGCGCCGGGTCACCGGGCCGGAAAACGCGCACGCGCTGGCCCGCAAGCTGGGCATCCCGGCCTACGACGCCGGACTGGTCGGATACCCGCAGCGGATGCGGGACTGGAACGCCCGCAAGGCGAGGGAGCAGCGCGGCGAGGCCTAGCCCGGGGCCGCCCTACGTTCGCAGTCTCGGCGATCATTACCGGCGATCCGCGCAATTGATCACCCAATATGGGCGATTTGTCAGCGAAAACTATCGGTAATGATCGCGAAACGGGCGATCGCGATTGGAGTGACCGCGGGTGGGGGTGCCGTTACAGGCGGTCGGCTGCGGCGTCCTCGGCGAGCTGAACCAGAGTCCGGACCCCGGCCCCGGTGCCACCCTTCGGGGTGTAGCCGTAGGGCTCGCCGTCGTTGAACGAGGGTCCGGCGATGTCCAGATGCGCCCACTTCACGCCGTCCGCGATGAACTCCTTGAGGAACAGCCCGGCCGCCAGTGCGCCGCCCCAGCGCTGGCCGATGTTGGCGATGTCCGCGATGTCCGAGTCCAGGTCCTTGCGCAGATCCTCGGGCAGCGGCAGCGGCCACATCTGCTCGCCGGCCCGGCCGGCGGCGTCGTGCACCCGGCTGAGCAGGGCGTCGTCGTTGGACATGATCCCGGACACCCGGCCGCCGAGCGCAACCACGCAGGCGCCGGTCAGGGTGGCGATGTCGACGATGTGGCTTGGCTGGTCCTCCCCGGCCCGCACCAGCGCATCGGCCAGCACCAGCCGGCCCTCGGCGTCGGTGTTGAGCACCTCGACGGTCTTGCCGCCGTAGATCGTGAGCACGTCGGACGGGCGCTGCGCGGTGCCGGACGGCATGTTCTCCGCCATCGGGGCGTACCCCACCACGTTGATCCTCGGCGCCAACCGGGCGATCGCGATCAGCGCGGCGATCACCGCAGCCGCTCCGCCCATGTCCGACTTCATCGTGATCATGCTGTCCGCCGGCTTGATCGACAGGCCGCCTGAGTCGAACGTGATGCCCTTGCCCACGAACGCGATCGTGCGGCTCGCTTCCGGATGGCGGTATGCGATCCGAACCAGCCGGGGCGGATGGATCGAGCCCTGCCCAACCCCGAGGATGCCGCCGTACCCGCCGGCCGCGAGCGCGCTCTCGTCGAGAACCTCGAAGTCCAGCTCGTAAGGCGCGCAGGCCTGTCTGGCGGCGTCGGCGAACGTCTCCGGGCACAGGTCGGACGGAGAGGCGTTGACGTAGTCGCGCACCAGCTTCACCGACGTCGAGGTGATGTCGGCCCGGTTCAGCGCCTCCCGAGCAGCGTCGTCGTCGAGTGCGCTGACCACGGTGAGGGTTTGCACCGGCTGCTGTTTGGCGCCGTTCTCCTGAGTCCGGTACCGCAGATAGGCGTAGGCCCCGAGCAACCCGCCCTCGGCCACCGCGGACAGTTCCTCGACGGTCGCGGTGGGCAGTGCCAGGACCACGTGACTCGATCCGGTCAGCGCTCGGGCGGCCGCGCCGGCCGCCCGGCGAAGCTGTTCGGCATCGATCGAACCGCCCGCGCCCGGCTCGCCGAGCCCGACGACGACGATGACCGGCGCCGCGACCGCGGCGGAGCTGGCCAGCTTGGTGACTTCGCCGGCCTTTCCGGTCGCGCCGAGCGCGGTCAGGGTGGCGACCAGAGTCCCGTCCTGCGCGGCGTCCACGGCCGAAGCGCCGGCCGCAAGCTGCGGGCCGTCGGCGCCCCTGGTGATGCCGATGACGATCGCGTCGGCGCTGATCTCGGCCGCGGCGGAGCTGCTCAGGTTTATCGTGGTCACGTTTCGTTTACGTCCCGTCTCGGTCAGTAGCCGACAAATCCATCCTCGGGATCGTAGCCGCTTTGCTCCGGAGTAGCCTTCGCGGCCATGAGCGAATCCGGCCCAACCGCCCCCGCGCTACGCCGATCCCCGCTGCACGATCGGCACGTCGCGCTCGGTGCGAAGCTGTCCGACTTCGGCGGCTGGGAAATGCCGATCGAGTATCCGGGCGGCGGGGTGATGAAGGAGCACGCGGCGGTTCGGGAGGCGGTCGGCGTGTTCGACGTCAGCCACCTCGGCAAGGCGGCGGTGCGCGGGCCGGGCGCGGTGGAGTTCGTCAACTCCGCGCTGTCCAACGACCTTGACCGAGTCGAGCCCGGCCAGGCCCAGTACAGCCTGTGTCTGGACGACGCGAGTGGCGGCGTGGTCGACGACCTGATCGTGTATCTGCGCGGGCCGCAGGAGGTGTTCCTGGTGCCGAACGCGGCCAACGCGTCGGCAGTGGTGAACCGGCTGACCGCGACCGCTCCGGCCGGGGTCGAGGTGACGAACCTGCACGAGCAGTACGCGGTCATCGCGGTGCAGGGGCCGCACAGCGACGAGCTGCTCGGCGCGGTGGGGCTGCCGGCCGGTCACCCGTACATGTCCTTCGTGGACGCGGACCGGCAGGGTCGCCCGGTTGTGGTCTGCCGCACCGGCTACACCGGAGAGCGCGGCTACGAACTGCTCCCGCCCTGGGCGGACGCCCCGGCATTGTGGGATGCGCTGCTGTCCGCCGGCGCCGAGCTCGGCGCGCTGCCGGTGGGGCTCGGCGCCAGGGACACGCTGCGCACCGAGATGGGCTATCCGCTGCACGGCCAGGACCTCGGCCTCGACATCACCCCGGTGCAGGCCAAGCTGGGCTGGGCGGTCGGCTGGAAGAAGCCGGCGTTCTGGGGCCGGGATCGGCTGCTGGCCGAGCGCGAAGCCGGCCCGGCTCAGCTGCTGTGGGGACTGGAGGCGCTGGACCGGGGCATCCCACGGCCGGGCATGACCGTGCTCGACCAGCCGGGCGGCGCTGCGGTCGGCCAGGTCACCAGCGGGACGTTCTCGCCGACCCGCAAGCTCGGGATCGGGCTGGCCCTGCTGGCCAGCGCGGTGGGCGAGGGCGCCGAGGTGGTCGTGGACGTGCGCGGCCGCCCGTCCAGGTTCCGGGTGATGCGCCCGCCGTTCGTCGAGTCGTCGACGAAGTAGCCGGGCTCACCGTTCCCACGGTGCTGCCGACGGCACGGTCAGCTCACAGCTCGGCGGGCGAGGGTCCGGTCGATCGTCGCGCAGCGCAAGTGCGGGAGGCAGTTGGTAGGGAATCCACGTCCCGAAGGCGTCGGCGAGGTCGTGCGGGTAGACGTTCATCCGCCCCGGGATGTAGCGGAAGTCCCGCATCGCGCAGTACTCGTTGGCGTGGAACGGGCCGTCCCACTGGCTCTGGATCAGCGGTTGGCCGTCCTGGTCGTACAGGTGCACCTCGGTGAGCAGCCGGCCGTCGGAGTCCACCGGAATGATGTTGGTGACCAGAGTGCCGTTCCGCAAGCCGTCGCCGACCAGCTCGTAGCTCTCGGCATATCCGGGATCGTCATCGATCTCAGCCAGCTGCACCGCGAAGGCGATTGCGGCAAGCGCCAGCAGGGTGTTCGCGATGACGTAGCGGGGGTCGGACCGACCGACGTCAACCGCACGTCGACCGAGGCGAACCGAGGCCACGCAAGCCAGCAGGAGTACCGCAACGCCGACTACCTTGCTGCCGAACTGGATCGGGATGAGGGCATCGGTCTTCGCGTAGATCAGCCAGGACAGAAGCTGAACGACCACGTAGGCCCGCACCAACCACCAGGCTGGACGGAGCTCGGGCACGAGGTCCACGGTCGCCCGAACGGTCCGGTGCGAGCGCACCGTCTGCCAGAACCGCCGGGCTCGAGCAAGGCCCTGCCATCGGTGAGCGCGCCGCGGTCGGCCCCCGCTGACCGACAGTCCGGCCGATGCGCGCAGTTCCTCGGCGTACCGGGTGGGTGGGCCGAGCCGATCGGTCAGCGAGCCCTCGGTGTCGGCGTCCACCTCGCGCAGGTGGTCCTCGAGGTCCTCCAGCAGATCGTCCCGCTCGTGCTCAGGAAGATCGTCGAGTGCCGCACGAACAGCCGCTGCGTACCGGGCTACTTCGTCAAGTTCGGTCGTGTTCATCGCGTCGCTCCGCGGTCGGGTTCGAGCAAGCCGGTCATGATGTCGGCGAACTGCCGCCAGGTCTTGCTGTTCTCTTCGAGCAGGGCCCGACCGGCGCTGTTCAAGCCGTAGTACTTGCGATGCGGCCCCTCCTCAGACGGCACGACGTAGGACGTGAGGTGGCCGCCGGCAAAGAGCCGCCGCAACGTGCCATACACCGAGGCATCACCGATGTCGTCCAGGCCGCGGGACCGAAGCCGGCGAACCACGTCGTACCCGTAGCCGTCCTGGTCACGCAGCACGGCCAGGACGGCCAGGTCGAGCACGCCCTTGAGCAGCTGGGTGGTGTCCATAACGCAGTACTACACTATGCGGAGTACCGCAGGCAAGGATCTTACGACGCCGTTGGCCATTCGCATGTCCGGCGGGTCAGACCGCGAGCATCAGCAACGCCACGGTCGTGGCGACCTCCACCAGCGCGCCGAGCACGTCCCCGGTAACTCCACCGAGCCGGCGCACGCACAGCCGTAGCAGCCATTCCGCGGCCGCGATCCCGGCCACTACCGCGAGCACCGCCGGCACGACCGGGATCGCTCCGAACAGTCCGACTGCGGTCGCGACCAGCAGGGTGGCGCCGGTCGCGACGATGAGCTGGAGCTGACCGACGCTGCCAGCGACCAGCGCACCGAGGCCCTCCGGCCGGGCCGCCGGGATCGCCCTACGGCACGCCCAGGTCACCGCCAACCGTCCGGTCATCGCCGGCACCAGCAGCCCGGACAGCTCGGCGCCCGAAGCCAGCACCGCGGCCAGCGCGGCGACCTGGATCAGCAGCAGCAGGATGACCGCGACCACGCCGAACGGCCCGATGTCCGAAGCGCGCATGATCGCCAGTGCCTCCGGCGCCGGCTTGGCCGAGCCCAGCCCGTCCACCGTGTCGGCCAGCCCGTCCAAATGCAGTGCCCGGGTCAGCACAGTCAGCGCGGCGATCGCGAGCACGGCCGCGAGCGGCGGACTGCGCCAGAGGTCGATCGCGAGCCAGGACACCAGGCCGGCCGCCAGTCCCAGACCGAGACCCACCCACGGTGCCAGCGTCATCGCGCCGGTCACGGTGTCTCGGTCGGTCTGCTCGACCTTGACCGGCAGTGCGGTCAGCAGGCCGAGAGCCAGCCGTAGTGCAGCGAGCATGCTCAGGCCTCCGTGGTCAGGTCGGCGTCCGGTGCGGGATCAGCGTCCGGTGCGGGATCAGCGTCCGGTGCGGGATC
>JAKEEW010000187.1 GCA_022616375.1 Sporichthyaceae bacterium | reverse complement strand
CTGCTGACGATCTCTACCCGATGTCGGGCGCGGGTGATCGCGACGTTGAGCCGCCGCCAGCCACCGGGACGGTTGACCGGACCGAAGTTCATCGTGGTTCTGCCGGTCTCGTCCGGGCCGTACCCGACCGAGAAGATCATGACGTCCCGCTCGTCGCCCTGCACGGACTCCAGGTTCTTGACGAAGAAGCCGCCGAGCCGGTCGTCGGTGAAGTACTGGTCCAGGTCCGGCCGGTCCAGCCGGGCCAGCTCGACCGCCCACTCCACCGCGGCGGCCTGCGGCTCGGAGAACGTCACCACACCGAGCGACAGGTCGGGTCGGGTGTCGAAGTGGTGAATGACCCGCTCCGCGACCTTCGCGGCCTCCACCGGATTGTCTCTGGTAGTGCCCCGCCGGTAGACGCCGTCCACTACGAACAGCTCCACCCCGACATCCGCGCCCCGATGCTCCGCGCTCGGGAACGTCACCAGATTGCCGTGGTAGAAGGACGCGTTCGAGAACGCGATCAGACCCTCGTGCCGGGATCGGTAGTGCCAGCGCAGTGGCAGGCTCCGGAACGCGCCCGCCGACTTGACCAGATCCAGGATGGACTCGAAGTCCTTGGCGCTGTCGGCGTCCTCGGACCAGTCCTCGCTCGCGTCCTCGGTGGTGGGCGTGAAGAACGTGGTCGGCGGAAGCTGCGTCTGGTCACCCGCGGTGATCAGCGACCGGCCGCGGTAGATGCAGTTGATCGCGTCGCCCGGCATCAGCTGGCTGGCCTCGTCGAAGATGACCACGTCGAACGTGACGTCGGCCGGCAGGTACTGGCTGACCGACAGCGGCGACATCATGAAGCACGGTTTGATCGCCTGCACGACATGCGTGCTGCGCTCGATCAGCGTGCGCACCGGCATGTGCTTGCGCTTCTTGTTCGCCTCGCGCTGGATGACCGCGGCCTGTCCGATGTGGTTGCGCGGTCGCCGTCCGTTGACCGCGGTGATGATCTCGCTGACCGCGGAGGCGACCAGAGTCCGGTCCAGCTCGCGATACTCGGCGGTGAGCCGGTCGCGCTCGGTGGTGCGGGCGCTGGTGGCGAAGCCCGGGTCTCGGCTCAGGTGGTAGTCGGCCCATTCCTGCAGAACCGCCCGCACGATCACCTTGGGGATCAGCGCGGGATCGATCCGCTCGGCCCGGCAGAACTCGATCGCCACGTCCAGGCCACGGGCGGCCAGCGCGGAGCGCGCCTCGACGTAGGCGAACCAGGTCGCCTTCCCGTCCGGATCGGCGCGAAGGGCGGCGATCAGGTCGGCGGCGTCGGTGAAGTCGTCGAGCTCGCCGGTCAGTTGCTGCTGGCGGTCCGGGTCGAAGCCGGCTCGGATCTCGGCCGCGAGCCGGGTCCAGGTGGCCGCGGCTTCGGCCAGCTTGGGCGTCGGGACTGCTCGATCCAGCACCGCGACCTGGGCGGCGGAATAGGCCGCGTCGGTCCCGGTGCGGATGGCGCGGGCTTGCTCGGCCCAAGTCAGCGCGCTTCGCACCCGGTCGAGGTCGGTGTCGGTTCCGTTGAACAGCTCGCCGAGCCGGTCTCGGTATTCGGTGGCCCGGTCGGTGACGGCCGCGCGGGCGGCTCGGACCTCGAGCTGCCGCTCTCGGATCCGGGCGGCCGCGCCGAGGGTCAGGCCTCGGCCGACCGCCCGGCTTAGCTCGGACGCGAGCTCGGCGTTCGCGCGAAGCTGGGCGGCGTGGTCGCGCAGCCAGCGCACGACGTCTTCGAGCGGCCACTGCAGCAGCTCCGGCCGGGCCGCCGGCACCGGTTCCGGCGCCAGCCGGCTGCGCCAGTCGCGCAGCGCTCGCCGGGTCTGCCTAGCCAGCTCGGCAAGTGCCGGATGCGGGTTACCGTCTCTGGCGACGTGCTCGATCAGCTCGGCGCTCGGCACGTTGTCGGCGCGCCGCAGCACGCTGGCGGCGACCTCGAGCGCCGATCCGAGCCGGCCGTGATCGGTGTCCCGGCCGGTGTAGTAGCCGCCGACGATTCCGGCGTGCTCGGTCTCGACCGTGGCGTAGGCGCGCGCCGCCTCCGCCCACCGCACGGCTAGCTGGAGCTGGCGGACGGCGTCCTCGACCCGGATCCGGGCCGCGGCGAACGTGGCCACCGCGCGCCTGTCGGCCCGGTAGTCGGCACGCAGTTTGCCGGCGCCCCGGTGCAGCTTGGTGAACCGGTTGTGCAGCCCGGTCAGGTCGGCCTGGAGCGCGGCCTCGGTGAAGTAGGGCCGGGCGGCCGCCTCGGCGGCGGTTAGCCGCCGGTCAGCTTGGCGGAGCGCTTCGGCGGCGGTCATGGCCGCAGTCAGGCCGCTTGCGGACAGCCAGCACCGTTCCGGCCGGTTCTCGGCTTCGGCGAGCGCGGCCACGGCCAGCGTTTCGTCGGCCTCGGCGTAGGTCAGTGCGGGCTCGAGCCGCAGCGTCGTGGCGAGGCCCGCGAGCGAGCGGATCGCAGCCTCGATCCGGTCCGCGTCGGCGGCGAACGAGTCGGCCAGCTGGTGGCCGGTCTCCGCGGTGAGCTCGTCGATCCAGGGCGCGCGGGATGCGGGGTCGGCGCCGCCAGCTGCGGCCGGCTCGGGCAGCGCGTCCGCCGGCACCCCGGCCAGCTCGCTGGTTCGAGCCTGCGCTGCCGTGATCTCGGCGAGCGCGTTGCCCAGCCGGGCCAGGTCCGCCCGCACCCGATCCAGCGACGGCTCGGTCAACCAGGCCACGGGTAGCCCGGACGGTCGTTGCGGGGCGTGGTCCAGGATCGCGGCGACCGTCCCGGCATCCGATGGCCGGCGCAGGTCGAGCTCGTCCATCAGCGCGGTGTTCCGCCCGGCAATGGCGAGCAATTGATCCAGTGCCGCGGCTGCCTGGTACAGCAAGGCCTCGGTCGGCGCCTGGTCGGTGCTTCCGCGCCAGACGAACGAGGTGCCCTGAGTGGCCGGGCGCCAGGAGTCGGCAAGCTTGGCGGCGTCGGCCCGGATCTGCTCGAGCACGTCGACGGTCAGATCCACCGGCGCGATCCCGGTGGCCGGCGCGGCCGGCACCCCGTCGAGTAGCGAGATCATGCCGAGCACGTCGTGCACCGAGTAGCCCAGTGGCGGGCGGGCGGCGTTCATCGCCTCGGCGTACGCGTTGAGCTCCTGCCGGCGCCTGGTCACCGCCGCCAGTGCGATGCTGTTCATCGGCACCGGCGGCACCGGGACCACGTCCAGGGCGGCGCCGAGCGCGCTCGCGGCCTCGCGCCGAGTGGCCTTGTGCGAGTGCAGCTCGAGGATGTACGGGCCGAGGCCCACCTCGGACAGCCGGTTGCGGACCACCTCCAGGGCGGCCGCTTTCTCCGACACGAACAGAACCGTCTTACCCGCGTGCAGCAGCACGCCGGTCATGTTCGCGATGGTCTGCGACTTGCCGGTTCCTGGCGGGCCGTCCATCACGAAGGACCGGCCGGACATGGCCGCCGCGACGCAGGCCCGCTGGGACGAGTCACCGTCCAGCACCAGTGGGGTGGCTTCCGGGGGAGCCTCGTCGTCGATCCGCTCGTCCGGGATCTCCTCGAACAGGAAGTCGCTGTCTGCCTCGGTCTCGCCGCGCCCGCCGAGCACCAGCGCGCTGACGATCGGATGGGTGGCGATGGCCTGCTGATGCTCGATCAGGTCGCGGTACATCGCTTCCTTGTGGAACGAGAAGCACGACAGCACCACGTCATCGCGGACCTGCCAGCCCGGGTGGTCGGCGATCGCGGCGCGGATCTGGGCCAGCAGCGCGTCCAACGACAGGTCGTCGAGCAGGTCGACGGTCGGCAGCGTCACGCCGTACTGGCTCATCCTCAGCGCGAGCGCCGGGTTGACGACCGGATCCTCGTCGGCAGCGAGCTCGAGCACGGGTAGCTGGCGCAGCCCGGTCCGGACCATGCGCACCGGCACGAGCAGCAGCGGGCTGGCGAACTCGGCCTCGTCGTCGGTCCAGGCGAGCATGCCGAACGCGACGTAGAGCACCCACACGCCACGGTCGAGATACTCCTGCTTGGAGCGCCGGGTGATCAGCCGCAGCGCCGCGGTCAGCTCGTCGGCGTCCTTGCGGCTGTCCAGGGTGTCGGGTGCGACCGGCGGGACCGGCTCCGGTGCTCCGTGGTAGGGGTCGATGGTGGGCGCGATCGAACGGAACCGCAGCGTGCGCTGATCGGTCAGCGCGGTGAGCACCGCCTCGGCGTCCGGACGTGCGATCTCGATGGTCGAGGTGCGGCTGGCCCGGAAGTTGAGCAACCGGTTGGTGCCGGCGAGGTTGATCAGGCTGTCCCGCCAGTCCTGGACCGCGGACTCGACCGCCGGGTCGATGGCCGGCACGACCTCGAGCTCCGGCTCGGCCACCGCATCGGCCGAGTCGGCCTCGACCGCTGGGGTGGCCTCGACGGCTGGTCTGGCCTCGACCGCCGCAGTCGGCTCGGCGGTCGACATCACGTCCGCGGTTGGGTCGGTGTCTCCTTCGACGTCGGGCCTGGCATGCACGCGAGTCACTCCATCGTCATCCGGCCCCGGCCGGCGGACGAGGCAACCGGACTCGGATACCCGCGATCCGGCCGGTGAATCGCGCGCGCGATGGACCGGTTCGCCGGGTGCGCAGGCGGCAACCCGACCGGTCCCCGGATCGCCCTTGTTTTCAACGGTTTTGGGCCACGCGAACGCCGGTTTCGGCTGCGCGCTGTGACCCTCGGAGCACTGCGTGCGGTCGGCCAAAGATCAGCAGCAAAGAATCTTGAAATAGGTATCGCTACGCCCTTGCGCAGGGGGCGTCGGAGCGACTACAAATCTCTACACGTCACCAGGAATGGTGACCCGGTTTCAGGAGGCGCCGCCTGAGCCACGCGAACTACTGGTGCACTGGTGTTCGCAAGGGTCATCCCGATTGGTGACGGGGCTTCCCGGATCTGCGCGCCGAGCAATCGGCTGCTGATCGATCGGCCGACTTGTCGGTTCGTTTGGTGAGCTTGCGCAAGGATGTGAGGCCCAGAGGGGCCCCCTCCACCTCATACGTGGAAGGGGCCCCTCGCTTTTGCGTGCAACGTGCGTGCAACGGTGTGTGCAACGTCGCGCAACCGCCGTGGACACCCCTTGACGACTCTGCGGTTCGGCGCGAGCTTTCCTCGTGAGAGCGCTCCCACCGTCCGAGGAGGGCGAGGTGCGACGCACATCCCGTTCCGCCCGCGCCGGATTACCGACCGTCCCGATCGCGTGGCTGCTCGCCGTTGCCGCGGTGCTGCTCGGTCTTGCGGTGCCCGCGTCGGCAAGCGCTAGTCCGGGCCATGCAAGCGCTAGTCCGGAGGCCCCGGGACTGTCACCGGGGGTGGCTAGGCTGCATGGCCTAGGTGGAGTCGAGCACGATCGAAGGGTGCCCTGATGGACTGGAAGCTCGAGCTGGTGGCCGTGCCCGTGTCGGACGTGGATCGGGCCAAGTCGTTCTACGTCGACCGGGTCGGTTTCAACCCTGACCACGACCACGTGGTCAGCGACGAGCTTCGGTTTGTCCAGCTCACTCCGCCCGGCTCGGCCTGCTCGATCACGATCGGCACCGGCGTGACCGACGCGCCGCCCGGATCGGTCACCGGCCTGCAGATGGTGGTGGCCGACATCGCCGCGGCCCACAAGCACCTGGCCGAGCGCGGGGTCGACGTGACCGACGTGCAGGACTACCCGTGGGGCCGGTTCGTGTTCTTCGCCGACCCGGATGGCAACGGCTGGGCGGTGCAGGAGCTGCCGTCGCGCGACTAGGTCGTGTCTCCTGGATCCTCGACGGCGCGAATCGGCGCCCAGACGACGACCGGCTGCGTGTCGTCGTCGCCGATAGCGCCGCTATCCACTCCTCCTCCGCCTTGCCGGACGCCGCCTGGATCACCGCCCGCATCCGCCAAGATCCAGGAGACACGACCTAGGCCGCGGGCGAAGGAGCCCCCGCGAAGGTCCGGCGGTAGTGCGTGGGCGTGGTGCCCAACCGGCGGGCAAAGTGCAGCCGCATCGTGTCCACGCTGCCGAACCCGGCCCGGTGGGCCACCCCGGCGATGGTCAGGTCGCTGGTCTCCAGCAGCTGCTCGGCCAGCGCGAGCCGCTGGCTGGTGAGCCACCGGTGCGGGGTAGTGCCGGTCGAGTCGCGAAACAGCCGGGCGAATGTCCGGGTCGCCTGGTGGGCCCGGTGGGCCAGATCCCGGACCGTGATCGGCTGATCGAGATGGGTGGTGGCCCACTGCATGGCCTGGCGGAGCGAATCGTGGCTGGGCAGCACAGGCAGCGGGCTGCGGATGTACTGGGCCTGGCCACCGTCGCGGTGCGGCGGCACCACCATCCGCCGGGCGACCTCCGCCGCCACCGTGACACCGTGCGCCCGGCGGAGCAGGTGCAGCCCCAGGTCGATGCCGGCGGCAGTGCCGGCCGAGGTCGAGAGGGAACCGGTGTCGACGTAGAGCACGTTCGGATCCAGGTCGATCCGCGGGTAGCGAGTGGCCATTTCCTCGGTCCAGCGCCAGTGCGCGGTGGCCCGGCGACCGTCCAGCAGGCCGGCGGCCGCGAGCACGAATCCACCCCGGCAGATCGCCATCAGGTGCGCGCCGCGCTGGTGCGCCGAGTGCAGCTGGTCCACCAGCGCCGGGCTCGGCGGATGCTCCACCCAGGATCCGGCCACCAGCACGATCAGGTCTGCTTCGGCAAGCCGGTCCAGCCGATGGCTGGTGCCGATGGTGTAGCCGGCCGTGGTCCACACCGGCGCGCCGTCGGCCGAGGCGAGCGCAAACTCGTAGCGGGGGAGTCGGAGCGGTCCAGCCCGAACAGCTCGCAGGCCACGCCGAGCTCGAACGGAGCCACCCCGTCGGCGATCGGGACCGCCACATTGGTGATCTTCAAGGGCTGGTTGTGGGGCGCATCCAGGTTGGGCATGACGTCCAGTCTGGCTGAATCCTCGGTTACCTGGGCAGATCTGCCAATCACGCTCGACGGCCCGTCGCCTCGATCATGAAGCCATGCGGATCACAGCCGACCGGGTGCCGCCGCAGGCGTACTTCGTCGGCAGCGCGATCTTCCACTACCTCGGCCCGGCGTTCGCGGTCTTGCTGTTCACCCGGATCGAGCCGCTCGGAGTCGCCTGGTTGCGGATCGCCACCGCAGCGCTGATTTTCGCGGCCTGGCGGCGGCCGTGGCGGGTCTGGTCGAGCGTTGGGCCGTCCGACCGCCGGCTGGTGCTGATCTGGGCGACCGTGCTGGCCATCATGAACGGGTGCTTCTACCTCGCCATCGACCGGTTGGCACTGGGCACCGTCGCGGCCATCGAGTTCGTGCCGGTCATCGTGCTGGCGGCGGTCGCGGCCCGGACCGTACGCAACATCGCCGCGCTGGTGCTCGCCGGCGTCGGGGTCTACCTGCTCACCGACGTGCACCTGACCGCCGAGCCGCTCGGGCTTGCTCTGGCCGCCGCCAACGCGGTGCTGTTCGCCGGCTACATCGTGCTTGGCCACCGGGTCTCCCGAGCTCCGAGCATGTCCGGGATCGACGGTTTGGCCCTGGCGATGGGGATCGCGGCCGTCCTGGCGCTGCCGATCGGGATCGGCCAGGCCGCACCCGCGTTGGCCGACCCGGTGCTGCTCGCCGCAGCCGCCGGGGTGGGGATCAGCTCGTCGGTGATCCCGTACGTGTGCGACCAACTCGCGATGGCCCGGCTCGCCCGCGCCAGCTATGCGCTCCTGGTCAGCCTGCTGCCGGCTACCGCCACCGTGATCGGCATCATCGTGCTCGGCCAGCTACCGGCGCCGATCGAGGTGGCCGGCGTCGTCCTGGTCGTGGCCGGGGTCGCCATTCACGCCGAGCCACCTCGGCAGCCGGCGATCCGCGATGCCGGCAGCGTGGTGTCCTCGGTCGAGCCATAGCAAGAACTCGGGCCGGGTGCGGTGTGGGCACCCGGCCCGAAGGGGGCAAGCCCCGTTGAGCGGCAGGCGGTCAGGCGACGTGCTCGGCGTGCCCGGCCCGGTCGCGCTCCCGCTCGGCCAGCTTCTGCCTGGCGAGCTCGGCCCGTTCGCGCTCCCGCTCGGCCCGCTCTTCCGCGACCCGCTGGTCGCGCTGGGTCCGGCGCAGCTGATGCAGCTCCCGGCGACGGGCGTAAGCCACCCGGCCGCCGCCGCGCATCAGCCACAGCGCCACGATCGCGGCCGCGCCGGCAAGCGCACCTACGAGGAACGCCTGCGCCCCCGTCGACTCGATCGTGTTGTTGAGGACGTCGAAGTTCACCGCACCACTCCCACCGGCAACGGCGGCGACGCCTAGCGCAACCGCGGCCGCGAGAAGCAGGATGCCGAGGATCAGCATGGTCTTCTCCTCCTACCTTGGATCCGGCGATGTCTGCTACCCCGAACTCGCCGACCCATGCGCCGACCCATCCGCCGACCCATACGCCGACCTGGGGATGTTCCGGCCGAGCCCGGCGGGAGGGGCTGAGTGGCCGGAGCCGACCGGCTGGAACCGATCGGCCCGAGCGGGTGTACGCCGGGCATGCGAATGCTCGCGATCGTGGTGACGGGTGTGTTGCTGGCCGGCTGTTCCGGCGAATCCACGGGTGGGTCGCCGGCAGACCCGCCGAGCAGCCCTACCGTCGGTGGTGCACCTCCCAGCTCGCCGGGCCAGCTCAGCGCCCGGGGGTGCCCGGTGGCCGAGCCGGATTTGTGCACCGCCGTTGCGGCAGCCGCGAACGCCCTGGTCGACGGCGACGTCGCCGCGTTGCTCGAGCACAGCTGGGCCGAGGAAGTGCGCTGCGACGAGGTCCCGGCCGACCTGTTTCCGGACTGCGCACCGGGTCGGGTGCTCAACGGCTACGGCCGAACCGGCGCCGATGCCGAGATCCGTATCCTCGAGCTCGCGGACTTTCGAGCCGAGCTGGCCGGCCTCCTCGAGCGGATCGAGCCCGGCCATCGGACGACCGGGGCGCTGGCGCGATGCAGATCCTTGGGCTAGGCACCTGCGGGCCTCCCGATCCGGCGAGCCGCTCCTACCATCTCGCGTTCACCGCGGCGGTCGGATCCCCTACCGGCGGTGCGGCCGAGCGATGGCTGGGCTCGCTGGAGTTCGTGCTGCGCGCGGACAGCTGGGTGTTCGCACTGGTGTTCGCGGACACCGTGACCGCCTGGGAGCGCGTGCACGGCGACCCGTTCGAGGACGTGGCCTGCGGCAACGTCCAACCGTGGCGGCCCGGGTGAGCTAGCCGAGATACTGCCTCATGCCGCAACCGACCCAGAGCGCCGTCATCGTCGCGGTGCCCGAGGCCGAGCCGGTCGTCGGCTCGTTGCGGGCGGAGTTGGACCGGGCCGCCGGCTGGGGTGTGCCTGCACACGTCACCGTGCTCTATCCGTTCCTGCCGCCGGACCGGATCGATGCCTCGGCATTCACCGAGCTGGCTGCCGCGATCCGTACCGTGCCGGCCTTCGACCTGGTGCTGCGCCGCACCGAGTGGTTCGACGAATCGGTGCTCTGGCTCGCGCCCGACCCCGACCAGCCGTTCCGGGCGCTGACCGCCGCGGTCTGGGCCCGGTTCCCTGACTACCCGCCCTACGGCGGGGCGCACTCCGACGTCATTCCGCATCTGACCGTCGGACACGACGCTCCGGAAGCGGTGCTACGGGCGGCCGCGGCCAGTATCGAGCCGCGGTTGCCGGTGCGTGCCCGGGTACGCGCAGCCCAGCTCATCCAGGGCTCGGCCGAACCCGGATCGTGGCGCACCGTCGCCGAGCTGCCGCTCGGCGACGGCACCCGCGCGGCTAACCGGTGACCAGACCGCGCCGGCGGAAGCCCACCAGCCCGGCCACGGTCAGTGCCGCAGTCGCGGCCACCAGCCAGCCGAGCGGGACGGCGGTGAACGCTGCCCCGGGAAGCCGTGGGATGTGCGTGAACGGGGACCGGTCCATGATGCGCTGGCTGATTTGCAGGAGCTGGCCGACGAATGTGACCAGCACACATCCGGCCAGAACCGCCCACGCCAACGGAGTGGCGGACCGAGCGGGAGGAACGTCAGGGGCAACGCTTCCAGCGGCTGGTCACGACCGGATCCAGCCGGGCGCCGATGTCATCGGTCAGCGCGTCACGCAGTCGCTTGACCCGGTCATAGACCTGGTCGTACTCGGCCGGGGTGAGCTCCCGGCCGGCGGCGACCCGAGCGGCTTCCTCCAAAGCTTTGGTGGCGGCGAAGTACCGATCGCGCACGGTCCGGGACATTTAGATCCCGCCGTCGTCGTAGTACCAGTTTCGCCAGTCTGCTCGGACCGCCCGCAGGGACTCGCCGGTCACCACGCCGCGTAACGACGGCCGCGAGATTGTCTTGGTCCGGCTCCACAGGTCCTGGTAGCCGGCTACCCGCTTGTCTCGCAGATCCCGGTCGTAGAGCAGCTCGAGCTCGCGGCGCAGCCGGGCATTCGTGCGTCAGCCACGAGATGATCCCTCCGGCGGCCGCGCCGATCAGTCCGGCCAGCACCTGGTCCAAGAACTCCTCCGTCAGCGGGCTCGGCTACGCGTCCGGCGGGCCAGCGTGCATTGCCGCGGCCGCGGTACGGCACGAATTGTCCCACGGCCGAGCCGGCATCGCCGGGTGCGCACGTTCATCGGGAGTCCCCAGAAGTCCTGGAGCCCGGCGAGCTCTGGGCGGTGTGGTGCTGGGTCAGCGCGCCTGCGCCGCGCGGTCCGGCCGCGGCGAACAGCGAGGCGGCCTCGGCCAGCACGTCCCAGGTCCGCGACCAGGCGCGGCCCAGCGGCCGGACGATCCGGAACCAGTCGGATGCGGTGCGCTCACGCCGATGCTGGCGCACTCGGGTGGTGGTAGTGGTGATGGTCTCAGTTGCCATCGCTCGGCCCTCCTCGCCGGTAGCCCGTCCGGGCTGCGGTTACCCGCGAGCCTGCGCCGTGTGGACCACGGCGACATCGGGAGGAGCCCCCTGCCCGGATCGTGTTGCTAGGGGATACGGGACGGGGCGAGCGTTCGGTTCTTGCCGCGGCTAGCTACCTGCGGCTAGCTAAAGGTGCGGGAGCACCGTGGACGGTTTGCGGATCTCCACCGGCCGGCGGCGCCACCACGGGAACGACTGCTTGTAGGTCCCCGGGCAGGGGTAGGCGCAACCACAGCCCGAGCACCATCCATCGCCGCGGTCGGTGTGCTGACTGGCCGGAGCAGATGGGGTGTCGGCCTGCGGGCTGGGCTGAGCGGTCATAGCGGTTAAGTCCCCTCCGCGCGCACCCTTTGCTCGGGTGGGTTCACCCAGCGGTGCATACGCGCTACTATGCGCTTGCTCCCGTGCACTTGCAAGGGAGAACGCACAAGCGAATGCACGTGCAGTCAACTAGCGCAGGTGCAAATCGGCAAGTTCTAGCGCGGACCGGACAGGCGGAGGTCCGCAACGGGGGCCGGGGCTTGCGAGGAGGTGGGCGTGGCCACGGAGTTGCAGACCGGGTCGACCGTGCGGCGCATCATGCTCGGGGCTCAGCTGCGCAGCCTGCGGGAGGCGGCAGGCATCACGCGTGAGGACGCCGGATACACGATCCGGTCATCCGGATCCAAGATCAGCCGGATGGAGCTCGGCCGGTTCGGCTTCAAGGAACGCGATGTGCTGGACCTGCTGACTCTCTACGGGGTGACCGACGAGCAGGAGCGCGCGGCACTGCTGGCGCTGGCCAGGGAGGCGAACACACCGGGCTGGTGGCACCAGTACGGCGATGTCCTGCCCAGCTGGTTCCAGGTCTACGTCGGGCTGGAGGGTGCCGCCACGCTGATCCGGACCTACGAGGTCCAGTTCGTGCCGGGGTTGCTGCAGACCCCGGACTACACCAGGGCAGTGGCCAGGCGCGCCCAGCCGACCATGCCGGTGGAAGAGCTGGAGCGACGGGTCAGCGTACGGATGACCAGGCAGCGAGCATTGAGCAGGCCCGAGCCGGCCAGGCTCTGGGCGATCGTGGACGAGGCGGTGCTGCGCCGCTCGCTGGGTGGCCGGGAGGTGATGCGCACCCAGCTCGAGCATCTGATCGGTTGCTGCAAGCATCCGAACATCACGTTGCAGGTGATGCGCTTCGGTGGCGGCTACGCGGCCGAGGGCGGCGCGTTCAGCATCCTGCGGTTCGCCGAGGCCGACCTGCCCGACGTGGTGTACATCGAGCAGCTGACCGGCGCCCTGTATCTGGACAAGCGCGCCGACGTGGACCAGCACCTCGATGCCATGGACCGGCTCAGTGTGGACAGCGAGCCGCCTGAGAGCACCCCAGAAATTCTTGATCAAATCTTGAGGGAGACGTGATGAACCTCATCTACAACGGCATGCCGGCGTCGCAGCTGGCCGCCGCCGAATGGCAGAAGAGCACGCTGAGCACGTCGCAGGGCAACTGCATGGAGTTCGCGCGGCTGCCGGGCAACCGGATCGCGGTGCGCAACTCGAGATACCCGAACGGGCCGGCCCTGATCTACACCCAGGCGGAGATCGCAGCGCTGGTTCAGGGTGCCAAGGACGGCGAGTTCGACAACCTCGTCGGTTAGGTGCCGTGGCTAGGCACTGCCGTCGCGGCTCCCGAGCGAGGCCGATCGGGAGCCGAACGGGGGAAGGACGAGGGCCCGGGCCCTCACCGGCCTCCGGTGCGCTCGACCGAACCCTCAGGTGAGGCTCTGCCGCTACCGGGGTTTGCGGCCGACCGCGGCGTAGGCGTACGTCCCGGCCAGCTGGTCTTCGGGTGAGATCTCACCCTCAGGCTCCGGCCGCCACGAGGTTACCGGAACCACGCCGGGCGTGATCATGTCCATGCCCGCGAAGAACTCCTCGACCTCGGCCCGGCGGCGGGCCACCACCACGCTGCCCTGCTGCTCGGCGGCGGCCACCAGCCCGCCCACTCCGGCCGGGTCGACATCGGCGGTCAGGTGCGTGACCGCCAGGTAGCTACCCGGCGGCAGCACCGTCATCAGCTTCGAGACCGCCTCGTAGGGGTGCTCGTCGTCGGGTATCAACATGAGCACCGCCAGCATCAGAACCCCCACCGGCTGAGTCAGGTCGAGGGTACGGGCGAATGCCGGGTGATACATGATCGAGTCGGGGTTGCGCAGGTCGGCTTGCTCGAACCCGGTCATCCCGGGGCCGTTGCTGGCCATCAGGGCGCGGGCGTGCGCGACTACGACTGGGTCGTTGTCGACGTACAGCACCCGGTTCGACGGCTCGATCTCCTGCGCCACCTGGTGGGTGTTCCTGGCGGTTGGCAGACCGGCCCCGACGTCGAGGAACTGCCGGATGCCCTCGACCTCGGCCAGATAGCGAACCGCCCGGCCAAGGAACGCGCGGTTCACCCGGACTTTGGCCGGCATCACCGGAACCCACTGCATGATGCTCTCGGCCAGCGCGCGGTCGGCGGCGAAGTTGTCCTTGCCACCGAGCCAGAAGTCGTAGACCCGAGCGGGGTGCGGAACCGTGGTGTCTACGTCCACGGACGGCCAACCCGCGTCTATCCGTTCGATGCCCACACTGTTCGCCACGGCAAGTCCTTCCGATGGCGTCGAAATACCTGATCCGGCCAGCCTAGATACCGCAGATCCTCATCGTAGGCCTTTCTCGTGATTTTGCCCGTCGCTCACGTTCGGTAACAGGCACCTCGCCGTTTGCGACTTCCACCACTTCAGCGCATACGGACAACAGTGTCCAGGGTTTGTCGAAAGCGGGTTCTGAGCCGGCTTAGACGTGGTATCAGTAGTTCCTGCCAGGTCGTCCCCTGCCGTCCTGCTGTGGGAGCGCACATGCGTCTCAGCCATCCCGTCCGAGTGCTTGCGGTAGCCGCGTGTGCGGCCGGGTTACTGTTCCCGGTCGGCCAGCAGCCGGCCAGCGCCGACGATCCGATCTTCCTTGACTGGCCGTCGCTGTTACCGGGCCTGACGCTCGGCTATGACCCGAGCAGCGAGAACGACTGCGTGGCTGGCCGGCCGCACTGCGTGAACGCCACGATCCGCGAGATGGAGCGGCGGTTCGAGGATCTCGGCCGCGCGTGCAGCCACCAGGCCGTGTTCGCGCTGGCCTACCTGCGGACCACGCAGGCCTACAAATGGGCTCGTGACCAGGCAGGATTCTTCAGCGACACGCCGTGGGTGAACCACGAGGACGCGGTCTTCGCCAAGTTCTACTTCGATGCGTACGACAACTGGGCCAGCGGGGCGCGCAGCCAGGTGCCGCAGGCGTGGCTGATCGCGTTCGACGCGGCCGCGAACCGCCGAGTGACTGGTGGCGGCAACCTGTTGCTCGGCATGAACGCGCACATCAACCGCGACCTGCCGTTCACGGTCGCCGGCATCGGCATCAACACTCCGGATGGGCAGAGCCGCAAGCCGGACCACGACCAGGTGAACGAGTTCCTCAACACGGTGGTCCAGCCGCTGCTGGCCGAGCTCAACACCAGGTACGACCCGAGCATCGTCAACCTGGTCACGCCGTACGGGGTCGGCTATACCGGGCTGTTCCAGACCGTTGCCGCCTGGCGCGAGCTGGCCTGGCGGAACGCGGAATTGCTGGCGGCCGCACCGACTCCGCAACTACGCGCGGTAATCGCCGCGGAAGTGGAGCTCACCGCGGCAACCCAGGCGACGCTGCTGTCAACCGCGAACTCCTACCTGCCGCCGCTGCACACCAGCGTGCAGCGGGATGCCCACTGTGCAACCCATCACGCGCTGCCGCCGCCCATGACCTACTCGTTCGGCACGGCATCCGCCTACTGATCGCGGAAGGTGCCACAGGCCGTCGCGGCGGGTAGGTCAGCCCGCCGGATAGACCCGCTCGAACCCGTCCGGGCCAGCGGACTCCCAGACGTCCTGGTGCCGAGCCGCGGTGCCCGGCTGGTCGAGCCCGCCGGTCAGCACCACCACCTCGCGCCTCGAGTCGTAGGCCAGCCCGTGCGCCTGGCGCGGTGGGAGCGCATGCTCGGCCAGCCGGGTCCAGCTGCTGCCGTCCCAACTCCAGATGTCGTCTAAGGTGCCCGCCTCGGAACCGCCGGCGACCAGGAGCACCCGTCGTGCTCCGGGATCGAAGACCGCTCTGGCGTTGACCCGCGAACCTGGCCGGAGGTCCGTCCGCGGTGACCAGCCGCCAGCGCGCACCGTCCCAGGCCCAGGTGTCCGCGCGCACCTCGGCGTCGACCGACCCGCCGTAGAGCACCGTGACCTGCTGGTCCGGGTAGTAGGCCAGCACCGCGCCTTCCCGGCCGCCTGGCTGCTCGGCGTCGAACCGCCGCCAGCGCCGGCCGTCCCACTCCCAGGTCTCGTCGAAGCGCTCATTCCCGCCGGGGGCGATCCCGCCATGGACGATCAGCACATCGCGGTCGGAGTCGTAGGCGACCGCGGCGAAGTTGCGCACACTCGGACCGTTCGGATCCAGCTGCGCCCAGCGCGCGCCGTCCCACGACCACAACTCAAGCTTGGCGTCCGGCGCCGCACCCGTCTCCGGCCCACCGTTGACCAGCACCGTGGCGCCGAGCCGATCGTGGTAGACCAGCTCGTGCCAGACACCGATCACCGGGCCGGTTGGAGCCGACGGAGCCGACGAGGCCACGGCCGGCGACTCGGCAGGTAAGGGCAGGGCCGGATCGGTCGGATCCGTCGTGTCACACCCGGACAGTGCGGTGCCGGCGAGCAACGAGGCGCCGGCGAACAGTAGGGCAGGGAACCAACCAGCGCGGATACGCATACCGTGGCTACGCCCGGTCGGGCTGCCCGGTTCCGGCCAGGTAGCCGCTGGCTTGCAGCTCGAACAGCTCCGCGTAGGTGCCGCCGGCGGACATCAGCTCACCGTGCGTGCCCTGCTCGACCACCCGTCCCTCGTGTAGCACATAGATAAGATCGGCGTGCCGGATATTGGCCAGCCGGTGAGTGATCAGCACGATCGCCTGGTGCTCGCGGCCGGTGCGCAGCTGCTGGAAGATCGCATGCTCGGCTCTGGCGTCCAGCGATGCGGACGGCTCGTCGCAGATCAGCAGCGCGGGCTCTCGGTAGAAGCCGCGAGCGGCGGCCAATCGCTGCCACTGCCCGCCGGACAGTTCATGGCCGCCGGCGAACATCCGGTCGAGCAGCGTGTGATAGCCGTTCGGCAGATCCACGATCATCTGATGCGCGTCGGCGGCCCTGGCGGCCTCGAACACCGGCGGATCACCGTCGGCCCGGGTGTGCCGGCCGATGACGATGTTCGTCCGGGCGGTGAACGGCCAGTGCCAGTACTCCTGGGTGATGACGCCGATGTGCTGGCGGAGTTGCTCGGGGTCGGCATCTGAGACGTCCCGCCCGTCCCAGCGGATCTGACCGGAGTCAGGGCGGTAGAGCGCGGCGATGAGCCTGGCCAGGCTGGTCTTGCCTGATCCGTTCTCGCCGACCAGGGCAATGGTCTGGCCACGCCGGACGGACAGGCTCACCTCGTCCACGGCGGGCCGCTCCGCCTCTGGGTAGTGGAACGACACCCGGTCCAGGGCGATCTCGGTGAAGCGGTCCGGCGCCGGCTGGTCGGCCGCGGGCCGCCGCTCGGCCGCCCGCTGCAGGAAACCGGTGTAGTCGGCGAAGTACAGCCCGTCCTCGTAGAGCCCGTTGGCGGCCATGATGAGAATCCGCATCGCACCGCCGCCGTGTTGCAGTGCCAGCACCGCGGTTGCCGCGGCGGCCAGTGGCACCGCGCCACGCAGGATCAGCGCGCCCAGCACCACGTAGACTCCGGTGGTGGCGAGCCCACCGAGCGCGGCCCCGGCCAACCTGGTCAGCGTCTGCTGGCGGACCACGTCGAGATCGGCGGCGGTCTCCACGGCCACCACCCGGCGATACCGGTTGAGCAGGAAGCCAGCCATCGTGTTGGCGCGTACCTCCGCCGCGGTCTGCCGGTTGGCCATCAGGTGCTGGAGCATCCAGACCCGGCGCCGCCGGGTGACTCGCTGATGCAGGCTGAGGTAGCGCTGCCGGGCCGAGCGCACCGCGGCCCAGCCGACCGGCAACGCGGCGACCACCAGCAGCGGCAGCAGAAGCGGGTGCAGCACGGTGAGGGTCACCCCGACCGCGGCCAACCCCACTAACCCGGTGATGAAGTCCACCACGTGGTCGGTCAGCATGGCCGCCGAGTCGGTGCCGCGGGTGCTGGCCCGTTCCATGTCGTCGGCAAACCCGGCATCGTCGAATGCGGACAGCTCCACCGACGTGGTCAGGTCGTACAGCCGCCACTCCACCACCGCGGTCACCTGCGGAGTCAGCCGGGCCTGGGCCCAGCCCGCCGCCGAGGTGAGCCCCGACCTGGCCGCGGTCGCGCCGGCGACCAGCGACAACGCCGGCAGCGAGGCCCGCAGCCGGTCGGGCGTAGGGCCGGTGGCCAGCAGTGCGGTCGCCACCCCGGTCGTCGCCAGCAGACCAAGCGCGGTGAGCACGCCGGCGGCGAGGTTGAGACCGATGGCGAGCGTGGTATCCCGGCGGCTGGCCTGCCAGGCCAGCCGCATCGCCTGCGTGACCAAACCGGGCAGCCGCCGCGCCATCTTCCACAGCGCTACCGCGGCCAGCGCGTCCGCGTGCGCATACCAAGGCAGCGGGATCAGCTCTTCCGGGTCCTCGGTGGGCGGTGCGGGCGGTGGCGCGGACGGCGAGGCAGGCGGCGCGGCTGAGGGTGCGTCCGCCCGGCGATTGCGATCTAAGAACGGCACCGTTCCATGCTCGCCGATTGCACCGACAACAACGACCGGGTTTCTAGTCGGCCAGCGCGGCGTCGATCAGTGCGGCCAAGGCGGGGTTGTCGAGATCCTCCTGGGTGCGCAGCTTGACGTGCCGGTGCACCTTGCCGCTCCCTTCGAGCAGCCCGGTGGGGTCCGGCAGGCCGGCGGCTCTGGCGATGCCGAGCGTCACGTAGTTCCGGCGCGGCGTCAGGGTGAACTTGAGCCCCTGGTAGCCGGCATCGGTGCCGAATCCGATGTTCTCGGTGTCCGCGGTGATCACCGCATCCGGGAACGCGGCCCGCAGCTGTTGGTACGCCTTCCTCGCCAGCGGCCGGACCTCGGTCGGGCAGCCGGTCAGAAGCCGCTCGGCATCGGCGCTCATCACCGCTCCATCCGACTGATCGCACACGGCAGGATCCGGCTACCGGCCTGGTGGTCCGGCCGGCTCGGCGGAAGAGGGCGCGCGGGTGGCGCGGCCAAGGTCCGGCCGCCGACTAGCCGCAGCGCAGTGGCCGGAAGAAGTCCCGCAGCCCTTCGGCGAGCAGCTCGGGCTCCTCCATGGCGAAGAAGTGGCCGCCCCGACCGGGCTCTTGCCAGCTCCGGATGTCGAGGTAGGCACGCTCGACGTACTCGCGCGGCAGCCCGGCGTCCTCGACGCTGAGCATGAACCCGGCCGGCACGTTCGCCACCGGCCGCTCCGGCCCGGTCGCGCCGTCGCGATAGGGCAGGAACGACGTGCCGACGCAGCCGGTCACCCAGTAGAGCGTGATCAACGTGAGTAGCTCGTCGAAGTCGAACCGGCTGGAGATGTCGCCGCCACAGTCGCCCCAGCGCTGGAACTTCTCCACGATCCAGGCGGCCAGCCCGACCGGAGAGTCAATCAAGGCGGCCGCCAGTGTGTCTGGCCGGGTCTCCTGCAGGTGCGCATAGGCCGAGTCGTCGGCCTCCTTGGCGGCCAGCTGCTCGACGAAGGCGCGCTCGGCATCGGACAGGTCGGCCCGGCGGTCGTGCGGTGGAAACGTCGCGTGGTGGGTGTACAGACCGATGACCCGGTCCGGGTGCCGGGCGGCCAGCCAGCTGGTCACCCCGGAGCCGATGTCTCCGCCGTAGGCACCGAACCGCTCGTAGCCGAGGAGCTGGGACATCAGCCGTGCCCAGAGATCGGCGATCACATCCTCGGTCGTGGGTGTGTCGCGCAAGGGATCGGAGTAGGTAAAACCCGGGAGTGACGGGATCACAATGTCGAACGCGTCGGCGGGATCGGCGCCGTGCGCGGCCGGATCGGTGAGCCGGTCGACTAGCGGCAGCATCTCGGTGAACGCACTCGGCCAACCATGGGTCAGCACCAGTGGGAGCGGGTCGGCACCGCCGGGCGGGCGAACCCCGCGGGCGTAGGCGAAATGCAGCCGGCTCCCGCCAGCCTCGGCCAGGAACTGGGGGTAGTGGTTGAGCCGGGCCTCGACCGCCCGCCAGTCGAATCGGTGCGCCCAGTGCTCCACCAGTGCCCGCAGGTAGTCCGGATCCGTGCCGGCGGCCCAGGCCGGACCCGGGCTGGCGCTGGAGAAACGGGTGCGGGCCAACCTCTCGCGTAGGTCGGCAAGCACCGCGTCGGGGACCTGGATCCGGAACGGGATCACCGCCGGCGCCGGCTCTGTGGTCACGGGCCGGAGTATGGCAGCCGGCTCCGACACCTAGGGTTGGGCCGTGGCCATTGCCCGGTACAAGAAGGCGTGCCTGGACGCCATCGACCCCGACCTGGTGGGTCGCTTCTGGGCGAACGCGTTGGGGCTGCGCTGGCAGCCCTACCCGCACGGCGAGGGCGGCGTGTTCGGCGCCGGACCGGATCCGGTGATCTGGGTGAACCGGGTGCCGGACCCGAAGGTGGTCAAGCACCGGGTGCACCTCGATGTCTACGCAGCCAGCATCGCCGACCTGGAGGCGCTCGGCTCGACCGTGGTGCGGGCCGAGGGAGCGGGCCGGCCTTGGACCGTGCTCGCCGATCCAGAAGGCGGTGAGTACTGCGCGTTCCTGCGGGACGAGCCGCCGCCGGATCGGTTGCACGGGCTGGTGGTCGACTGCGCCGACCCGGTCGCGCAGGCCACCTGGTGGGCCGCCGTGTTCGGCGCGGCGGCCGAGCACGATCGGCGCGGTTTCTCCGCGGTGACCGGGATTCCCGGCATGCCGATCGGCAGCCTGGACTTCGTGCCGGTGCCCGAGCCCAAGACGGTCAAGAACCGGATCCATTGGGATCTTGCGGTGGCCGATCCGGGTGCGCTACTCGATGCCGGGGCCATACTGCTGCGCGCTCCGGGTGGCGACGTGAGCTGGCACGTGCTGGCCGACCCCGAGGGCAACGAGTTCTGCGCGTTCACCGACCGCTAAACCGGATTATGAGCGGCCGATCCGGAGCAGCCGGATGAGTGCCGCCTTGGTCTGGCTGGCTGTGCCTTCGACGACCCGGCCGGCCCGAGCGGACACCTTCGCCGCCTTGTTGCGCAGTCTCCTGGGCAGGTTGACCTTGGCAGCCAGCGCCTCGACGGTGTCGCCGAGCCGGCGCCGGGTTTCGGCGATGTCGGTGCGTAACTCGTCGATCCCGACCGGCGGGTCGACCCGCTCCGGCTTGGCGTCCGGCTCCTGGGCGCTCATCGCCGGGCCCGGGTGGTGATCTCGTCGACGTCGGCGCGGACGCTGGCGATGGTTTCCGCCGGCACCGGTGGCGTGGCCCGCTTCAGCTGCCGACTGCCCTGCCAGACCAGCAGGCCGGCCACCACGAGCATCGCGGCGCCGACGACTAGGCCGGCGGCCCACGCCGGCAGCACCAGAGCTACCGCCAGGATCACGCCAACCACCAGCGCACCCACGGCGTAGACGGACAGCAGGGCCGCCGCCGCAATGAGCCCGGCGCCGACCCCCGCGCGCTTGGCCTTGGCGGACATCTCCGCCTTGGCCAGCGCCAGCTCGGTGCGGACCAGCCGGGCCGTTAGCTCGGCCAGGTCCTGGATCAGCTCACTCGTCGACCGGCTGTCAAGCGGCGGGTCACTCACCGAGCTCATGGGTCCTCCCATCGATGATCCTGACGCGTACCCGGGTCCCCCGCGCACTAACCGCATGAGCTGGGCAGATCAGCCGAGGTGGAGCTCGGCTGGCATGGCCGGGCCGCTGCTGGGTACCAACGCGAGCCGAGAGGTGATTGAGATGGTGACACGCACTTCGCGCAACACACTGGTCTGGGTTGTCGTCGCGTTGATCGTGATCGCGCTGATCATTGCTGTGGTCTCGATGACCGGTGGCGATGGCGGCGGGACTCCCGGCGGTCCGCGCTACTGATCTGCTCGGCTAACCTCGGCCCGGCATGCGGCTGCGACGCTCCGAGCTGACCGGGCCTGGTCTGCGTCACCGCCGTGTGGCCGGGGATGCGGCCGGGCGTGGTGTGCGGCCAATCGGGTATAGGGCGGCATTCCAGGAAGGAGCCCAGTCATGGGTACCGACGACAAGATGCGCAACCAAGGCCAGGTCTGGAAGGGCAAGGCCAAGGAAGCCGTCGGCAAGATCACTGACAACGAGCGGCTCGAGTTCGAGGGCAAATCCGACCAGGCCAAGGGCAAGTTCCGGCAGGCGATGGAGAACGTCAAGGACGCGTTCGCGTCGATGTTCGGCCGGCGCCGCCACCACACCGGCCACGACCACACCGGCTACGACCGGCCCGGTCAGAACCACCTCGGCCATGACGGCCAGGGTTACGACCGCAACACCGGTCCGGGTGATGGCCGGCTCTAACCGGCTGCACCAGGCTCGGACCAAGGAGACGATCGACCCGCCTCGGCCAAGCGCGGCGGGCAGCGTTCGCACAGTGGATCGAAAGGCCCGACTTACAAGCAGTTGTACGCCGATGCCAAGCGCAAGGGCATCAAGCGGCGCTCGCTGATGACCAAGGCACAGCTCAAGCGGGCCGTGGCGGCCAAGTAGCCGCTGAACAACTAACCGTCGGGCAATTGAGCTGCAACTGAAAGGAGCACCCATCGATGTGCGCAAACTGTGGATGCGGAATCCCCGAGGACAAGCGCGGCGACGATCGCAACATCACCTGGAGCGAGATCCAAGCCTCGGCCGAGGCCTCCAGCATCTCGCCGTCCGACGCGGTGGCCAACATCGCTGAGATGAGCAAGCAGCAGGCGAGTTGACCCATGGATCTGCGCGGCATCTACCTCAACGACTATCTGGCGGGATCCACCGCTGGGATCGAGCTGTTCCGCCGCGCTCGGCGTCCCAGTCCAGCGCCCCAAGCTGGTGCTGGCCTGGGTTGCCGTGAAGCTGGCCAGGCTGAAGCCGAACGGCCGGCTGTTCACCCGATCACCGCTGAGCTCGGTGATAGAGCTGGAGAGCTTGCGGATCGGGGTGGAAGGCAAGGTGCTGGGCTGGGCGTGCCGCGGTGGGAGCCTTCGCCAGCCGGCCGGCGTGATCGCCATGGGCCGTGCTCGGGGCGGCGCCAAGGTGGCCGCAGGGACACATCGCGTGGCACGTCGGGTATCCCCGACCCGTGTCGTCGATTCCCGACCGCAAAACCGAACGGGCCGGGTGGGACAGCCGCGACGGCGGGACCGCTAGGTCGATCAACGTGTCGCTGCGATCCGCCTAAGTACTGATTTGTCCATCGAGTTGCGCCTCTGTGATCGACTTAACGGTCCCGCGGTCGGGATTTGTGGATCACTCCGACCGGGTGCGCGATCAGCCGAATCCAACCATGCTCCCGTTAAGTCGATCACCGAGCCTTGGGCGGGTGGATATATCACCACAAGCTCGGGCACAGGAAGTGTAAAGATCGACTTAACGGGAGCGTCGTGGGAGCAACGGGCCGGATGCGGGGCCAGGGCAGATAGTTAGGCACCTAATAGTCAGGGTGCTAACGTAATTCTGGTGAGTGTAACCGGGACCAGGGGAACCGAGGCCGAGCCGGAGCCGGCCGTCAGCTTGGCCGACGCACCGCTGCTCAAGCTGGTCGCCCTAGCCGATCATGTAACCAAACAGCGCTGGGCGCGGATCATGGAGAGTCAGCACGGTCTGACCGCGGCCGGCGCGAGCGTCCTGATGACGCTGGCCTGGGGCATCGGCAAGGGCTTCGAGCGCGGATTGCCCGGCCGAGCCTCGCACGCCGACCTGGCCAAGCGGTGTTGGGTGAAGCCGGCGACGCTGACCGGGGTGGTCGACACCCTGGCGCGGGCCGGATACCTGATCCGGGTGCGGGACCTGGCCGACCGGCGGGTGGTCTGGCTGACCCTTACCGACTTGGGCCGCACCCGCAGCCTGGAGATCAGCGCGCAGCTTCGCGCCGCGTTCCCGCCGACCGCGCTCGAGCAGGACCCGGAGAAGGCGGCGATCGTGCGGGCCTACCTGATCGAGCTCATCGCGACCTACCGAAACATGGAATCCGACGAGGAGAGCGACGATGCCTGAGCGCGACCAACCCGCGGTCGTCGTACGCGACCTGGTCAAGCGCTACCCGAAACGTCCGGTGAACGCGGTGGACGGGCTGTCGTTCGAGGTCTCGCCCGGCGAGATCTTCGGGCTGCTCTGACCGAACGG
>JAKEEW010000186.1 GCA_022616375.1 Sporichthyaceae bacterium | reverse complement strand
TCACCGGGCCAGCAGATTGCAGTCCGGTTACGAGAGCAGCTCGGAACGCTCTAGGGAAGCTCGAAGGTCACTACCAGCCTTGCTCGGGCCAGTGCGTTCGCGTTGCACAGGAAGCCGACCACGGCCGGGCTGGCCGTCTCATCCACGCCGAGCGTGTCGACCCCGAGCGCGTGCACGACGAAGAAGTAGCGGTGCGGACCGTGCCCGGCCGGCGGGGCAGCGCCGCCATAGCCGTTGGTGCCGAAGTCGTTGCGGGCCTGCTTCGCACCCGTCGGGATGCCGGAGCCGTCGATTGCGCCGACGCCGCTGGTCAGCTCGGTCACCGACGCCGGCAGGTCGAACAGCGACCAGTGCCAGAAGCCCGAGGCGGTCGGAGCGTCCGGGTCGTAGCAGGTCACCGCGAAGCTCTGGGTCTCGGCCGGGAAGCCGGACCAGCGCAGCTGGGGCGAGCGGTTCTCCCCGGTCATGCCCCAGTCGTCGAAGACCTGCGCGTTGGGCAACGTCCCGCCGTCGGTCAGATCGTCGCTGCTGACCTCGAAGCTGGGGACCTGCGTAAGGAACTGGTAGGGGTCTGGCGGGCGATTGTCGGTCACGATCAACCTCCTGCGAGTTGCGATCCTGACGTTCTTGGTAGGTGCCGGTTGCCACAACTACCCGATCAGACCGGCTGCCGTACAGTGCTTGCGGGCCAGCAGGAGGGAGTCGTCGTGCCGGATCCGGACCAACGCGGGGTGGCTGAGCCACTGCTGCGGGTGGTGCACGGCGACGCCACCCCGGACGAGTTGGCTGCCCTGATCGCGGTTCTGGCGGCCCGGGCCGGTGCCGCGGCCGCCACCGGTAGCAACGACCAGCCGCGCCCGGCCTGGCAGGACCGGGCCCGCTACCTGCGCACCACGCTGCCGCACGGCCCCGGGGCCTGGAGGGCGAGTGCCTGGCCGCATTAGCCCGGCCGCGCAGCTGATTCTCGCTTCCGCCTCGACCGGCCGGCGCAATCTGCTGCGCGCGGCCGGGATCGAGCCGGTGGTGGCGGTCAGCAATGTGGCCGAGACCGAGATCCCGGGCGAGACGGCCCACGAGCACTGCCTGCGCCTGGCGATTCTCAAGGCCGAAGCGGTGGCAGCCGGCCGCAAAGCCGGGCTGGTGCTCGGCGCCGACTCGGTGCTGGATTTGGACGGCGAGCCGCTGGGCAAACCGGCGAGCGCGGCGGAGGCGGTGCAGCGCTGGCGGGCGATGTCCGGCCGAACTGGGACGCTGCGCACCGGGCACTGCCTGATCGACGCGCGGACCGGCAAGTGCGCCACCGGCGTGGCCAGCACGCTGGTCAGGTTCGGCACCCCGACCGACGCGGAGATCACCGCGTACGTGGCCAGCGGGGAGCCGTTGCGAGTGGCCGGCGCGTTCACCATCGACGGCCTGGGCGGCCCGCTGATCGACGGTGTGGACGGCGACCCCTCCAACGTGGTCGGGCTGTCCCTGCCGTTGCTGCGCACCCTGTTGGCCGAGCTCGGGTACACCCTCTTCGACCTGTGGACCTCCCGGCCGGACGGCGGCCCCAGCTGACCGCTCTAGCCGGCCCGGGGTTAGCCGAGCAGGGCCCGGCCCCACCAGTCGTTGCCGTCGACCACGCCGGGCGGGCAGGCCCAGATACCTGAGCCGGTGTGCCGGATGTACTCGTTCATCGTGTCGTTCGCGGCCAGGTTCTCCTGGAGCGGGACGAACTGAGCCCGCGGATCGCGCTGGTAGGCCAGGAAGAACAGACCGGCGTTGATCCGGCCCAGGTCGTCCGAGCCGTCCACGAACGAGTAGCCGCGGCGCAGGATCGTGATGCCGCCGTTGCTGTCCGGCTGGGCCAGCGCGACGTGCGAGTCGGGCCGCAGCCGGCCGGCCGAGACCGGATCGCGCTCGTGGGTCGCGCCCAGCGGTGCGCCTTCCCGCTTGTCCCGGCCGATGATCTGCTGCTGCTCGGCCAGCGACGTGCGGTCCCAGGTCTCGACCCGCATGGTGATCCGGCGGGCCACCAGATAGGAGCCACCGGTCATCCATGGTGTCTCGTCGGCGGCGTCTACCCAGACATGCCTGGCCAGCTGGTCGCGATCGGTTCCGGCGATGTTATTCGTGCCGTCCTTGAATCCGAACAGGTTGCGCGGGGTCTGCTCGGCCGGCGTGGTAGACGAGGTCTTGCCGAAGCCGAGCTGGGACCAGCGCATCCCGACCACGCCGAAACCGATCCTGGCCAGGTTGCGGATCGCGTGCACCGCGACTTGCGGATCGTCGGCACAGGCCTGCACCGCGATGTCGCCGTGCGAGCGGTTCGGGTCGAGCGCGTCACCGGCGAAATGCGGCAGATCCACCAGGGCGGCTGGGCGAGCCGAACGCAGCCCGCACCGCTCGAACAGGCCGGGGCCGAACCCCACGGTCAGAGTCAACCGGGATGCGACCAGGCCGGCGGCCTCGCCGGTGTCCTGTGGCGGTGCCTGCACGACCGTGGGGAACGCGCCGTCCGGTCCGGCGAACGCGCCGGCGGTCATCCGCGCCGCGGCAGCAGTCCAGGCCCGTAACAATCGGACCAGCGCACCGCGGTCGTCGGTGGTCAGGTCGAACGCGGCGAAGTGCAACCGGTCCTGCACCGGGGTAGCGATCCCGGCCTGATGGGTGCCGTAGAACGCAACCACGGTGCGGTCCGGGCCGGCAGCACCATCGACCCCGGCAGCACCATCGACCCCGGCAACGCGGTCGGCCCCGGCAGTGCGGTCGGCCCCGGTAGCCGGATCGGGGTTCGACCGAGCCAATGCGTAGCCGCCCCCGCCGACGAGCACCGCACCGGCGCCGGCTGCCCCGAGCAGCCGGCGCCGGGTGATCCGGCGTTCACTCACCGCACGACCGCTGCAGCCAGCTGGGACAGCGGCTCGGCCAGCGCGTTCACCGCATCCGACAGGGTGCGGCGCTGCGCGGTGTCGACCCGGTCGTAGGAGATGAACCCGTCGCCACTCCGGTAGGCCGCCAGTAGCGCGGTCAGCTCGCCGAACTCGGTGTCCAGGGTCTGGGCCAGGGTCGCATCCTTGTCCAGCACGACCGGGCGAAGCAGCTCGTAGGCCTTGCGGGCACCGTCCACATTGGCCTGGAAGTCATACAGGTCGGTGTGGCTGAACAGCTCCTCCTCACCGGTGATCTTCCCGTTGGCGACCTCGTCGAGCAGCTCTTTCGCGCCGTTGGCCAGCGAGGACGCGGTCATCTCCGCGGTGCACGCGCCTGTGCAGATCCCGCAGGTCGGCCAGCAGCTGGTCGGCGTACCGCGCCATGCCGTTGGTCGAGTTCTGCTGCCACAGCGCCTTCTCGATCCGGTGCCAGCCGGTCCAGGCCTGACCCGCTTCTAGATCGGCCTCGCCCAGATCGACCTCCGGGTCGATGTCGCCGAAGCTCTCCTCGACCGGCTCGATGCTCTCCCAGCCCACCCGGGAGGGTGCGTAGAGCTGCTTGGCGGTTGCCACGTCGCCGGCCTTGACCGCGGCGACGAACTGCTCGGTGAGCACCAGGCTGGCCTCGACCTGCTCGGTCACGTATGCGCGGTAGCCGTCGACGGCTTGGGTCAACCGGGGATCGGCGGCCACGACCGCACCGGCGGCCACCGTGATCGGGGTGCGGATTCCATCGCCCTCCATACCGGGCTTGCAGGCCAGCTCGTAGCGCCCGGCGGCCAGCTCCACGGTGAGATCCGCGGTCTCGGCGGCGTCGATGTTCTCCCGCTCGGCGACCACCTGCCCGCCGGCCGAGTAGACGTACACTTCGGTCACCTTGGTGCCCTGGTTGGTAATGGCGAACGTGACCGGACCGGCCGCCAGCTGGGCGGAGCCGACCTCGCACGCGGTGTCGGTGGCGGTCAGCGGCACGGTCGGGCCGCTGGAGGCGGGTGCCGGGTCGTCGTCGCCGGCACAGCCGGCCAGTCCGATCACCAGCGCAATCGCGGCGACTAATCCAACACCGGCACGCAGTTCGGCGGGAGTCCTGAGCTGCATCGGCACCATCCATCACGATCGTAGAAATAAGGTAAGCCTTACCTTACTCACGATGGTATGACGTGTGGACCCCCGGCGCCCGGTTTTACAGACAGGCCGGCGCGGCGCGCTCGGACTTCAGCGTGGTCAGCACCCATACCCCGGCCGCACCGCGCCGGACCGTGCCGGTATAGGCGATGACTCCGCTCGAGCCGGCGTTCGAGCGCAGCACCTCGCC
Source organism: Sporichthyaceae bacterium (assembly GCA_022616375.1). Taxonomy (GTDB): domain Bacteria; phylum Actinomycetota; class Actinomycetes; order JAKEEW01; family JAKEEW01; genus JAKEEW01. The sequence continues at coordinate 9,101 of JAKEEW010000186.1, read as the reverse complement.
GGAGTCGAGCTCCTGCGGATACACCCGGCGCACGTCCGCACACCAGCTGACCCGGCCGGTGTCCGGGCCGGTGGTGTCCGCCTGACGGTTGAAGACCAGCCCGTGCCCGCTCACCGTCCAGTCGCTGGTGGAGAACATCGAGATCACTCCGGCAACCTCGTCGGCCGCCGCCCCGGTGACATAGCGCTGGTAGAGCGAGTCGTCCGGATCACCGCGCCCGATCGCCTGGTACATCGCCGCGAACATCGCGGCCGAGTCCTCCAGCATCGCCGCGGCCGTCGCCGACGTGGTCGGGGTGGGCTCGAAGTTCAACCTCAACCCGGTGGGCAGGCTCAGCTCGAGCCCGCCGGCGGCGATCCGGGCCGACGCGGCCGCCCCAGCGGCCAGCTCGGCCGGCACTGCCTTGGCCGCGACCTGGGCCGACTCGGAGCCCAGCGCGGCGTCGCTCGATCCGGAACAGCCGCTGATCAAGGTGACCGCAACCGCACCCGCGAGCGCGGCCAGCAGGGGGCGGCCCATCAGCAGGTGATGGTTCATCCCTAACTCCCAGGTCGCCCGAAACCGGCGAAGTCGCCGCGGGGAGGATAGCGCCCCAGTTGGCAGACGCGGGAGTACGTTGCCAAGTTGCTTGCGGTGTCCACTGCAATAGCGCAGGTCAGCAGTTCAGTGATCCCGATGATCCCGGCAAACCAGTCCGTCCTAGACTCGCGGTCGGACATGCTCGATGGCGCGGCGCCGGACCGGACGCCGTACGCCGAGCTTCCGGCTGCCCACCAGGCCGGCGTGAGGAGGCCACGTGCGTAAGGTTCTCATCGCCAATCGCGGCGAGATCGCCGTTCGCATTGCCCGGGCCTGCCGCGATGCCCGCATCGGTAGCGTCGCCGTGTACGCCGACCCGGACCGGGACGCGCTGCACGTCAGGATCGCGGACGAGGCCTACGCCCTGGGTGGATCCACCCCGACAGACAGCTACCTGGTGATCGACAAGCTGCTCGCCGCGGCCGCCAAGTCCGGGGCCGACGCGGTGCATCCCGGCTACGGCTTCCTGGCCGAGAACGCCGGATTCGCCCAGGCCGTGCTCGATGCCGGGCTGATCTGGATCGGCCCGCCGCCGGACGCGATCGTGGCGCTGGGCGACAAGGTCCAGGCCAGGCACATCGCCCAGCGCGCCGGGGCCCCGCTGGTGGCCGGCACCTCGGACCCGGTGTCCGGCGCCGACGAGGTCGTCGCGTTCGCTTCCGAGCACGGGCTCCCGGTCGCGATCAAGGCAGCGTTCGGTGGTGGCGGGCGCGGGCTCAAGGTCGCGCGGACCCTGGAGGAGATCCCCGAGCTGTACGAGTCCGCGGTCCGGGAGGCAGTGACCGCGTTCGGCCGCGGCGAGTGCTTCGTCGAGCGGTATCTGGACCGGCCCCGGCACGTCGAGACCCAGTGTCTGGCCGACCAGCACGGCAATGTCGTCGTGGTTTCGACCCGGGACTGCTCGCTGCAGCGCCGGCACCAGAAGCTGGTCGAGGAGGCACCGGCACCGTTCCTGTCCGCGGCGCAGGAGGCCCAGCTCTACGCCGCCTCCAAGGCAATCCTGCGCGAGGCCGGCTACGTCGGCGCCGGAACCTGCGAGTTCCTGGTTGGCCAGGACGGCACCATCTCGTTCCTCGAGGTCAACACCAGGCTCCAGGTCGAGCACCCGGTCACCGAGGAGGTCACCGGGATCGACCTGGTCAGGGAGATGTTCCGGATCGCCGACGGAGCGCGCCTCGACTACCCGGACCCACCGATCCGCGGGCACTCGATCGAGTTCCGGATCAACGGCGAGGACGCCGGGCGGAACTTCCTGCCCGCGCCTGGCCAGGTGAGCACCTGGCGGCCGCCGGCCGGGCCCGGGGTCAGGCTGGACTCCGGGATCGAGCCGGGCGCCGTGATCGGGCAGAACTTCGACTCGCTGCTGGCCAAGCTCATCGTGACCGGGGTCGACCGCGAGCATGCGCTGGCCAGGGCCAGGCGGGCGCTGGCCGAGTTCGAGATCGAGGGCATGCCCACCGTGTTGCCGTTCCACCGGGCTGTGCTGGACGATCCGGCATTCGCACCGGCCCAGGCCGGCGAGCCGTTCCGGGTGCACACCCGCTGGATCGAGACCGAGTTCGACAACCAGATCCCACCCTATGCCGCGGCCGGCGTCGCCGACGGCGGCGAGCCGGCTCAGCGGGAGCGGATCACCGTCGAGGTTGGCGGGAAGCGGCTCGAGGTCGTGCTGCCGGCCGGACTCGGTGCCGGCGCCGTCGGTGGTGGCGCGGCCAAGCCGGCGCGGCGAGCCGGGACCAAGAAGGCCGGGGGGGCCGCCGGTGGCGACGCGCTGACCTCGCCGATGCAGGGCACGATTGTGAAGGTCGCAGTCGAGGACGGGCAGCAGGTGGCGGCCGGTGATCTGATCGTGGTGCTCGAGGCGATGAAGATGGAGCAGCCACTCAACGCGCACAAGGCCGGCGTGGTGGCCGGCCTGGTTGCCGAGGTTGGCGCGGCCGTGACCAGCGGCGCGGTGCTCTGCGAGATCAAGGACTGAGCCGGTGGGTTAACCCACCCCGGTTGCTGGGCGGATAGGCGCGTTTCGAGTAGTTTTGCGCGCATGGCAGCCATCGCCTTAGCGAGGCCAGCCACGGGGGCCAGGCGGAGACTCGCCGAGGGGTTCGTCGTGTCGCTGGCGATCGCCATCAGCATTCTGGTCGGTGCCCAAGCCGGGTACGCCGACACCTCCATCGAGCGTGCTGCGCAGGCGCTCGCCTCCGACCATCTCTACGTCGATCCAGCCGCGAAGTCCGCACTCACCAAGGCCGAGCGTGCCGAGCTCCGCACGGTGCTGACCGATGCCACGGTCCCCATCTACCTCGCCGTGCTGCCCCGCTCCGCGGCCGGCGCGAACGGCAATCTCGACGAGCTGCCGCTGCGCATCTATCAGGCCTCCGGCGAGCGACCCGGCACCTATGCGGTGCTGGTGGGCGGCTACTTCGCCGCCGGCTCGTCGGAGCTCGGCCCGCGTGCCAGCGAGCTAGCCAGGCTCGCCGCCGCGGCCAACGAGGACGTGCTGGGCACCGTGACCGACTTCGTCCGCGAGGTCGAGAACGACGGCGCCACAGCTCAGCCGCCGATGTACTACGACAAAGAGGGCTCGGGCGGTCAACCGCAGTTCCCGGTCGCGGACGAGCCATTCCCCGGCGAGTTCGAGCCACCCGGCTTCGTCGACGGTGGGTCGGACCGCGGCATCTTCGGCCTGATCGTCCTGGTTGCGATCGTCGGCTTCGGGGTGCAGCTGCTCACCCGGGCCACCGGCCGGGGCGGAGGCGGCGACGGAGGTGGCCAGGGCAGCTGGACCGGCGGCGGGTCCGGCGGTGGTCCGCGACGGACCTGGCCGAGCCGGCGGTCGCATCCCCCGTTCATCGGCTCGCCCGGCTCGCCCGGCTCGGACAGCTCGAGCTCGTTCGGCGGGGGCGGCGGGACCATCGGAGGCTCGGACAGCTCGAGCAGCGGCTCCAGCGGCTCATCCGGTGGCTCATCGGGCAGCAGTTTCGGCGGCGGCGGTGGCACCATCGGCGACTAACCGGCCTTCTGCAGAATCCGCCAAACCACGCCGGCACCCGGCCGCCGGCCCCTACTGTGACGCCATGTCGGCAGCCGGGGGTGGGTCGTGCGCGCGTCGGTGCGGCCGGATCGCGCTGGCTTTGTCCGCAATCGTGGCTACCGCCGGGCTCGGGATCGGTGCAACTGCCCCGGCCGCGGCGGCCGGCGACCGGATCGACCGGGCCGCGGCAGCGCTGCGCGCCGATCCGTTCTACCTCGCCCCCGAGGTGCGCGGCGTGTTCAGCCAGGCCCAGGTGGCCGGGATCAGCAACCGGCTCAGGCGAGCCGCGACACCGATCTTCGTTGCGGTGCTACCGGTGGCCGCCACCGCGGAGACCGGCCACGATCCCGGCCGGTTGCCGGGCGCGCTGTATCTGGCCACCGGGCAGCGCGCCGGCACGTATGCGGTAATGGCCGGGCCGTATTTCCAGGCCGGCTCGACCGAGCTTGGCACGCTGGCCGACGAGATCGCATTGAACGCGCAACAGGCGCCTGCCGGTAACCGGGCCGAGGCGATCCTGCGTTTCATCGAGGAGGTCGAACTCGAGCTCTGGCAACCGCCACCACTCGGCCCGACCACGACGCAGGAGACCCATCGCCCGTCCCCGGGGTTCCCGTACGCCTGGTTGTTCGCCGCGCTGGTGCTAGGGATGGCCGGGCTGGTGGTGTGGGCGCGCGCCAAGCTGGCCAAGTCCGAGCAGCAGGAGCTCGACCTGTCCACCCGGCTGCTGCACGAGGATCTACGAACGCTCGGCGCCCAGGTCGAGCACGCCAGGGCCAGCCTGACCGGCCGGTCCGGACCCGGCCAGGATGCGGTGTTGAGTGCCGACTATGCCCGGGCCTTGGCCGGTCTCGCCGAGGCCCAGCTGCAGGTCGGCGCGCTCAAGCAACCACAGGACGCGGTGGAGCTTGCTCGGACCCTGGACGAGGCCAGGTATGCGCTGGCCTGTGCCCTGGCCCGGGTTCAGGACCAGCCGCTACCGATCCGGCCGGCCTGCGTGTTCGACCCGCTGCACCCGGCTCCGGTGACCGAGGTGCTGTGGGCCCCCGAGGTGGCCGAGCCGCGCCTAGTCCCGGCCTGCCCGGCCGACGCCCGCCGGCTGCTGGCCAGCGCGACTCCGCTGGCCCGGACCGTCACCGAAGACGACCGGACCGTTCCGTACTGGATGGCCGGACCGAGCTGCCGATCGTGGGCGCAGGGCTGGTACGGCACCGGATACGACTCCGACCAGCTCTACGCGCTGTTCGCCGGCACTCCGCTTGGGGCGGCGCTGGACGATCCGGCAGTGCCCACCGCCGAGTCCCCGCTGGACGGCTGGACCGACAGCGAGCCGGCCCGCCCGGCCGGATCGGCGCCGAGTCAGACCTCGCCGGAGGTCTCCCGGTGAGACAGCCGCCGCGCCGCCTCGGCGATCGAGCCTGACACCGACGGGTAGACGGTGAACGCGTGCGCGACCTGCTCGACGGTGAGCGACGCATCGACGGCGAGTGAGACCGCGTGGATCAGCTCGCTGGCCCGCGGTGCGACCACCACCCCACCGACGATGATCCCGGTGCCGGGCCGGCAGAACAGCTTGATGAAGCCGTCCGTGACGCCCTGCATCTTGGCCCGGGCGTTGGTGGCCAGCGGCAGCTTCACCGTGGTAGCCGCCACCTCGCCGAGCTCGATGGCCCGCTCCGAGTAGCCGACTGTGGCAATCTCCGGATCGGTGAACACAGTGGCCGCGACGGTGCGCAGATCCAGCGGCTTCACCGCGGCGCCGAGCGCGTGCCACATCGCGATCCGGCCCTGCATCGCCGCGACCGAGGCGAGCAGCAGCACGCCGGTGCAGTCGCCGGCCGCGTAGATCCCCGGAGCCGACGTCCGGGACACCCGGTCGACCTCGATGTTGCCGTCCTTGCCCAGCCGCACACCGGCTTCGGCGAGGCCGATGCCTTCGGTGTTCGGGGTGGAGCCGACGGCCAGCAGGCAGTGCGTCCCCTCGACGGTGCGACCGTCCACCAGCTGCACCGCGACCCCGTCCGCAGTCCGGGTGACCGTGCTGGCCCTGGATCGGCCGAGCACCTCCATGCCGCGGCGGGCGAACACCTCCTGGAGCACGCCGGCCGCGTCCGCGTCCTCACCGGGTAGCACCCGGTCCCGGCTGGAAACCAGCACCACTTGGGAGCCGAGTGCCTGGTAGGCGCTGGCGAACTCGGCTCCGGTGACCCCGGAACCGACCACGATCAGCCGCTCCGGCAGCTCGGACAGCTCGTACAGCTGCGCCCAGGACAGGATCCGCTCGCCGTCCGGCTCCGCCCCCGGCAGGACCCGCGGCCGCGCCCCGGTCGCGACCAGGATGCTGTCCGCGGTGACCAGCTCGGTGCTCCCACCGGCGAGCTCACAACTCACCTGGCCCGGTGCGGCGATCCGCCCGGTGCCGCGCAGCACCCGGATGCCTTCCGCGGCCAGCCGCTGGCCGATGTCGTCGGACTGCGCCTGGGCCAGACCCTTGACCCGAGCGTTCACCCTGGCCAGGTCGACCCCGACTACCCCATCCGGCGGAGTCCCGTCGCCGAACACGACACCCAGCTCGGCCGACTCGGCGGCCTGGATGGTCACCTCGGCAGTAGCCACCAACGTCTTGGACGGCACGCAGTCGGTGAGCACGGTCGAGCCCCCCAGCCCGTCGGTCTCCACCAAGGTGACCTCGGCGCCGTACTGGACAGCGACCAGCGCCGCCTCGTAGCCGCCGGGGCCGCCCCCGACGATGGCGATACGCGTCATGGGCACATTCTTCCGTGTGCCCGCGCCCGCAGTCGTACCCTGGCCCCTGTGGCCCTCTATGCCGCATACGGCTCCAACCTCGATCCGGCCCGGATGGCGCGGCGCGCGCCACACTCCCCGCAGCGCGGCACCGGCTGGCTTCCCGGCTGGCGGCTGACCTTCGGCGGTGAGGATCGGAGCTGGGAGGGCGCGCTGGCCACCGTGGTCGAGGACGAGAAGGCGCACGTGTTCGTCGCGCTCTACGACGTCGGGCCCACCGATGTCGGCGGCCTTGACCGGTGGGAAGGCGGCGAGATCGGGCTCTACCGGAAGATCCGGGTCCGGGTGGACACCCTGGATGGCGAGGTGCTCGCCTGGCTGTACGTACTCGACGGTTACGAGGGCGGGCTGCCCTCGGCCCGCTACCTGAGCCTCATCGCGGATGCCGCGGAGAAGGCCGGCGCCCCCGACGACTACGTCCAGGACCTGCTCGGCCGGCCCTGCCGGCCGGCCAGCTGAGCCGCGCCTGCCGCCCCACCGGCTGCCGCACCGGCTGCCGCCCTGGGCGAAGCCCCCGATCGGCCGATCCGGTGCCCGGTGATCCGATTCGGGCCCCGCGCCAACTATGGTCGGTTTGTGACCACCACCGTGCAGACCGACGATCCCTACCTGCTCGCCAGGGCTGCCGCCGAGGAGCTGCGCGAGCGCACCGGGGTCGCCACGTACGACACCGCTCTGATCCTGGGCTCCGGCTGGGTGCCGGCGGCCGATGTGATCGGCACCGCCTCGACCGAGATCCGCACCACGGACCTGCCCGGATTCCCGGCCCCTACGGTGACCGGCCATCACGGCAAGATCCGCTCGCTGGAGCTGGACAACCAGCGGGCCCTGGTGTTCCTCGGCCGCACCCACCTGTACGAGGGAAAGGGGGTGGGCGCCGTGGTGCACGGAGTGCGGACCGCGCTCGCGGCCGGCTGCCGGACCATCGTGCTGACCAATGCTGCCGGTGGATTGCGCCCCGGCATGCAGGTCGGGCAACCGATTCTGATCAGCGATCACCTCAACATGACCTGCGTGTCGCCAATCGCCGGGGGCAACTTTATCGATCTGACCGATCTGTACACCCACCGGCTGCGCGACCTGGCCAAACAGGTCGATCCGAGCCTGGCGGAGGGCGTCTACGCCTGCATGCCGGGCCCGCACTACGAGACTCCGGCGGAGATCCGGATGCTGCGCCGATTCGGCGCCGACCTGGTCGGGATGTCGACCGTGCTGGAAGCGATCGCGGCCAGGGAAGGTGGCGCGAACGTGCTCGGGCTGTCCATGGTTACCAACCTCGCGGCCGGGATCACCGGCGAGCCGCTGGACCACGAGGAGGTCCTCGCCGCCGGCCGGGAGTCCGCGGAACGCATGGGCCACCTGCTCGCGGACGTGATCGGCCAGCTGTGAGCGACCTGGCCGACGGCGGCGTACTGACCGCGGCAGCGCGGGCGTGGCTCGCGGAGGACCCGGATCCGGACACGAAGGCCGAGCTGTCCGCGCTGCTCGACGCCGGGGACGCGGCGGCAGTCGCCGACCGGTTCGGGAGCCGGCTGGAGTTCGGCACCGCCGGGCTACGCGGCGCGCTCGGCGCCGGGCCGAACCGGATGAACCGCGCCGTGGTCATCCGCGCAGCCGCCGGGCTGGCCGCCTACCTGCGCGACACCGGCGGGCAGACCGTGGTGATCGGCTTCGACGCCCGGCACAAGTCGGACCAGTTCGCCAGGGACACCGCCGCGGTGGTGACCGGTGCCGGGTTGCGGGCGATGGTGCTGCCCAAGCCGCTACCGACTCCGGTGCTCGCGTTCGCGATCCGCTACCTCGGCGCCGATGCCGGCGTGATGGTGACCGCATCGCACAACCCGCCGCAGGACAACGGATACAAGGTCTACCTCGGCGACGGTTCGCAGATCGTGCCGCCGGCCGACGCGGAGATCTCGGCTCGGATCGCCGCGGTTGGCGCGCTCGCCGAGGTGCCGATGGGCACCGAGTGGGAGACGCTGGACGAGGAGGTGGTCGCGGCCTACCTGCGCCGGACCACCGAAATCCTGGCCGCGGACACTCCGCGTGAGCTGCGGGTGATCTACACCCCACTGCACGGCACCGGGCGCGACGTGCTGGTGCCGGCGCTGAGCCGGGCTGGCTTCGCCGCCCCCGAGGTAGTGGCCGAGCAGGCCGAACCCGACCCGGAATTCCCCACCGTCACGTTCCCGAACCCGGAGGAGCCGGGCGCCATGGACCTGGCCCTGGCGCTGGCCAGGTCGACCGGGGCCGACCTGGTTATCGCGAACGACCCGGACGCGGACCGGTGCGCGGTCGCGGTCCCGCTGCCTGGCTCGCCCGGTGACTGGCGGATGCTCCGCGGTGACGAGGTCGGCGCCCTGCTCGGCGCGCAGCTGGTGGGCTCGGGCCGGGCCGCGTCGGGTGTGTTCGCCACCACGATCGTGTCCGCCACACTGCTCGGCAAGATCGCCGCACGGCACGGGCTGGACTACGTCGAGACGCTGACCGGCTTCAAGTGGCTGGGCCGGGTGCCCGGCCTTCGGTATGGCTACGAGGAGGCGCTCGGCTACTGCGTCGACCCGGAAACCGTGCGGGACAAGGACGGCATCAGCGCTGCACTGCTGGTGTGCGAGCTGGCGGCCACGCTGCGGGCTCGGGGCCACGGCCTGCTCGACCTGCTGGACGAGCTGGCCGTCGAGTACGG
>JAKEEW010000185.1 GCA_022616375.1 Sporichthyaceae bacterium | reverse complement strand
CTGCCCCCAGACGTCGGGCTGTGGAGGTAGCCCTTGGCCGCGCCGACCCGGACCGTCGACCGCCCGAATCCAGCTTGATTGGCCTTGGCGTTGCGGACATCCTGCGCGCCCTGGCGACCCACCAACCAACGGTCGTCGGCATTGACGACCTGCAGTGGTGCGACGGTGCCAGCGACGAGGTGCTGGCGTACGCGGCGCGGCGGTTACGATCCGAGCCGGTTGGGTTCGTGCTCGCCCGCCGCACGGCGAACACCGCCGGTCCCGCGGATCCACCCGCGACTCACATACCCGGCCTTGCCCTCGCCTGCCGGCTAACGAACCGGCTGGACGTCGGTCCGCTGTCTGCTGGGGCGCTTGGCCGGCTCATTCACGAGCGGTTGGGGGTCGCGCACCCGCGGCCGCTGCTGCTACGCGTCCACGACGCCTGCTCCGGGAACTCCTTCCTGGCGCTCGAGATCAGCCGGTCGCTGCTGGCTCGTACCGTCGAGCTTGCACCCGGCGAGCCCTTTCCGGTGCCGCCTGAGGTAGGCCCGCTGGTGCGCGACCACCTGGCGACGCTAACCGGGGACGCCAGACGCAGCGTCGTGATCGTGGCAATGTCACCTGGTCCCAGCCTGGATCTCGTCGAGCGGGTGCTCGGACCTGGAGGGGCCAGTGCGGTCGACGAGGCCTGCCAGAAGGGCGTTCTCGTGGCCGATGGAACCTGGCTTCGAGCTCATCATCCCTTGATTGCGTCGACTGCGTACGCAGATGCGCCACCGGGCGAACGGCGAGCGCTGCGGCGAGCGCTCGCGGCCGCGGCCGACGATCCGGTGGAGCGGGCCGTCCACCTGTCGGCGATGGTCGAGGGCCCCGACGCCGACGTGGCCGAGGCGCTGGCCAGCGCCGGCCGGCTGGCCCTGAACCGCGGGGCTCCGAGCATTGCGGCCGAATTGCTGGAGCGGGCCGCGGGCGTGGCCGACGGTTCCGATGACCGGGCGGCACTTCTGATCGAAGCGGCCGACGCCGCCGTCGTGGCCGGAGATCCGGCTCGGGCAGAGGCCGGGCTACGCGCCGTGCTTGATCTCGAGCCGGCGGATCGTCTGCACGCCCGGGCGCTGCTTGCCCTCGGCGAGATTACTTATGTCGAACGTCCGAACGACACGCTGCCACTGTTGGTGGAGGCGCTGGAACACGTGGCGGACGACCCCATACTCGAGGCCACCGTCCATTCGTATGTTGCCGCGATGGCCGACATGGATCCGGCCGCGTCAATCGGCAGCGCCGAGCGGGCGGCCGAGATTCTCCAGCGCCCGGACGTCGACGCCGATCCGGACCACCTTGGCTGTGCTTTGCTCGACCGGGCGTTCCATTGTCTGCTCCAGGGAGAGCCGGCGCCGCCCGAGGACATCGAGCGGGGGCTCGCCCTGTGGAGCCGGCGCGGTGACTCGTTCGTCGCCCGGCGTGCGCAGGAGCTGGCGGAGCGATGCCTGTTCCATCTGGGCAGGCTGGGCGAGGCGCTTGCTCTCGACGAGGAGGAGTATCGCCGGCTCACCGAGCGAGGTCAGTTCGGCCTGCTGCCGCCGCTGGTGCAGTCGCTGTCGGTGATGACACAGCTGACCGGAGACTGGGCGGCAGCCCGGCGCTACGCCGACGAGTGCATGGACATGGTTGAGCAGGGTGAGCAGGCATGGCGAGCCCGGGCGATGCTGGCCCGCGGCCGCGTGCTCGCTTGGGAGGGCGAGCTGGACGCCGCTCGGTCCATTGCAGTCCCGGCAGGAAGAGGCCGGAGACCGGTGGGAGGGTGCGATCTTCGCCGCGCTGCTTGGCTTCGTCGAGCTGTCGGTGCCCGATCCGCCCACGGCACTGGGTTATCTGAGCCGAGCTCTGACTCACGCCGATGCCATCGGCGTCGTGCTGCCCACCCAGTTCCGATTCCTGGGCGATCTCGTCGAGGCCGCCGTCCTGGCCGGTGACCTCGCACTTGCCGCAGACGTGGTGAGCAACCGGCTCGAGGAACCGGCGAAGCGGCAGCCGCTGCCGTGGACGGTCGCCATGGCCGGACGCGGACGGGGAATGCTGGCAGCAGCACGCGGCGAGCTCGACGAGGCCGTGCATTTCTACGACCGGGCGCTGACGGTGTACGACACGTCGCTCGCGATGCCGTTCGCGCGTGGCCGCACGCTGCTGGCGCGCGGCCAGGTCTACCGACGAGCCGGTCACCGGCGATCGGCACGGGCAGATCTCACCGAAGCTCGCACGGTCTTTGCCGGGCTCGGGGCGCGGGCGTGGGCGGCCCGAGTGGATACCGAGTTCGGGCGGCTTGGTGGTCGGGTCTCGGCCGGATCCAACCTCACACGCTCGGAGCGGATGGTCGCCGACCTGGCCGCCACCGGCCGGTCGAACCGGGAGATTGCTGCCGAGCTCGTGGTGTCCATCCGGACCGTGGAAAGCCAACTCGGAGCGGTGTACCGCAAGCTCGGCGTGCGGTCGCGCGGCCAGCTCACCGCGGCGCTGGCGGCTCGGGCATCCACCCAGGTGCCCGCAGCCGGCTGAGCATACTTCCGTAGATTTGCCGATGCCCCGGGCCGCTCGGCACTCCTAGCTTCCAAGCGTGGCCAGCAGCGGACGGCAGTTCTACTTGGTCGAGCGGTACGCGCCCTCGATCAGCCCGGACATCGTCGCGGCGGCAGCGCGACGCCTGCGCGAGACGAGCGACGAGACAGCTCGGCACGTGTGCACCGTGCTCGTGTCCGCCGAGGAGACCTGCCGGTCCGTCTTCGAGGCCATGAATGCCCACGCGGTGGAGCGTGCTAACCAGCATGCGGACTTTCCACTCGATCGGATCGTCGAAGTCGAGTGGTATTCCGGGACGCTGGCCGACCCGCCGATGTCAACCGGCCACTCGTCTCATGCCGACGAATAGGAACCAGCGATGACCGCGCCCTCCGACACATCTTCCCGTCTGAGTCGCCTCAAGCCCGTGGTTGCCATCCTCGCCACTGCGGTGCTCGCGATCACCGGGTGCGCGAAGTCCGAGACGGCGGAACCATCCGCCACCGGTGGCGGCTCCACTCCGGCAACCTCGACGCCCGCCGGCGACCCGACCTCCGCGACGCCGTCGCCGCCTGGCGATACCGGTGGTGACGCCGCGGCCTGGTGCGACCTGGTGATCAGGGTCAACACCAAGTGGGGGCTGATGGTCAACAAGCATTACCTCCCGCCTGGCGAGGTGGCCATGGAGCAGTTGGTCGGGCTGGTCGACGAGGCGCTCGCCGGCGCCAACCAGTATGTGGCCGCCTCACCGCCGGCGATCCGACGTGCGGTCGAGATCCAGCTGCAGTACTTCCAGGCCTTAAAGGACCACAACTTTGACGTCACGTCCGTGCTGCTTCCGGATGCGGAGTTCGCCCAGGCCACCGAGGATCTCAACGCGTTCCAGGAAGACAAGTGCGGCGTCACATTCGACACCTAGGGCGACCTTGCGTCGCACCTCACACCACTGAAGTCATCGACGGCCGGAAGGAATACCGCCATGCGCAGCAGACGCTTTGTTACGCCAGCTCTTGTCCTCGTTGCTCTCGTCGCGGCCGGCTGCGGCAACGGGAGCACCGCCGGTTCGGCCCCTCCCACGTCGACAGCGGTCGCCAACGCCGGCGGGTCGGCAGGGGCCGGCGGGGAGCCGGCCACCGGTGGCGGCGAGAACGGCTTCGAGGGCAGTTTCACCACGTCCGGCCCGTACGCCGCGACCTGGACGGCCAGCCCGGAGGCGCAGGCCGACCCGTTCAACGCCGCCGGGGCAGTCACCCTGGCCTCGGACAAGAGGACGTTCGGCAACGTTTCCGTGCAAGCCGACGGGAGCATCTCGTTCGGTAGTGCGGCGCCGGAGTTCGGCGGCAACTCCACGTTCACCGGCACCGGAGCGCAGGTCACCATGGATTCCACCGGCGCCTTCGTGTGTGCGTTCACGATCGAGGCCGACCTCACCGGGGCTAACGACGGCACCGTTGTGCACCTGTCCGGCGGCATGACGGCGCACTGGCACCCCGAGGGCGTCGGCGGGCTCAACTGCCCTTAGCCGGCGGTCACGCGGCTGCACCTGGCCGGCCAGTGGCTGCGACTGAATCCGGACGGTACGGTCACCATCGGCGTCGATCCGCATGCCAAGGTCCACCGCGCCGAACACGACCACACGGATGATCATCCCGACATACGGGTTGCCTAAGTCGGCACGATGCTTGCCGGTGCGAGGCTCCAACCGTCTTCGGATGGGCTGCTAGTTTCCCGGTGATGGGTAGCCGGGCTCGGGTGTTAGTCGGCGCAGTGCTGGTGAGCGCGCTGGCCGGCTGCGCGGGCGGAGGCCCGCCGGATCGTGCCGGATCGACCGGTGCCGCGCCGATCCCTTCCGTACCGACCAGTGCCGCGCCGACCGACGCCGCGTCGGGCCCGGCATCGCCGGCCCGCACCGACCCGCTCGTCGCGCAGCGGCCCTACGAGCTCGACGTCCCGGCCGGGTACGACCCGACCGTGCCGACACCGTTGCTGCTGGTGCTGCACGGGTACGGTGCCAGCGGCCAGGTCCAGGCGACCTACTGGCGGCTTGGTCCAACCGCCGAACGCGAGGGATTCCTCCTCGCCCGTCCGGACGGGCGCACCGACTCGCACGGCAAGCGGTTCTGGAACGCGACCGACGCGTGCTGCGACGCTGATGGCATCGGCGGCGACGACGTCGCCTACCTGATGGCCGTGATCGACGATGTGCGCACCCGCTACCACGTCGACGACCGGCGCATCTATGTGGCCGGACACTCCAACGGCGGGTTCATGGCGCATCGGCTGGCCTGCGAGCACGGCGACCGGATTGCCGCGGTGGTGAGCCTGGTCGGCGCGACCTGGATCGACCGGGCCCGGTGCCCGGCGCCGGGCCGGACGAGCGTGCTCCAGGTGCACGGCGACCGCGACAACGTGGTGCGCTATGCCGGGGGTGACCGCGGCGATCTGGTCGCCAGCTATCCGTCGGCGACCGAGACGGTCGCTACGTGGGCGGCTGCGAACGGTTGCCGCGGCCGACTCGAGCGATCCGGTGCTCCACTCGACATCGACGCCGGGATCGCCGGTTCGGAGACCCGGGTCGAGGCCTACGCGGCCTGCCCGGCCGGCGGCGCGGTGGAACTGTGGACCATCGAGCGTGGCCGGCACATCCCGGCCTTCGGCACCGCCTGGTCGCCGGCGCTCTGGTCGTGGCTCCCCCCACCCCAAGCCGTAGCTGCGATAGTGAGGGCATGCGGATCGCCAGCCTGGTTCCCTCGGCCACCGAGATGCTGTTCGCGCTCGGGCTCGGCGACGACGTGGTCGCGGTGACGCACGAGTGCGACTACCCGGCGGCCGCCACCACCAGGACCCGGCTCACGCGCAGTGTGATCCCGCCCGGACTGGCGCCGGCCGAGATCGATGCCGCGGTCCGCGAGCGGCTCGGACGGGGTGAGGCGCTCTACGAGCTGGACGAGGACGCGCTGCGCGAGCTCGATGTCGAGCTGATCGTGACCCAGGCGCTGTGCGCGGTCTGTGCGGTGTCCTACGACGACGTGCGGGCGGTCGCCGGGCGGCTGGATACCCGTCCTGAGGTGCTCTCCCTCGACCCGTCCAGCCTGGCCGAGGTGCTCGGCGACGCGGTCACGCTCGGTGGCGCCGCGGCGGCGGCCGGAGCGGGTGCCAGGTTGCGGGCCGAGCTGCAGGCCAGGCTCGACGAGGTCGGCCGGGCGGTCGCCGGAGCGCCGCCGCCCCGGGCGCTGGCGCTGGAATGGCTGGATCCGCCGTTCGTCGGCGGGCACTGGGTGCCAGAAATGATCACGATCGCGGGTGGGTTCGACCCGATCGGCACGCCGGGCGGGCGATCGACAACGGCGAGCTGGAACGAGCTGGTGGCGACCGAGCCGGACGTCGTCGTGGTGATGCCGTGCGGTGCGTACGTGGCCGAGGCCGCGGCCCAAGCCACCCAGTACGCCGCGCGGCTCGGCGCGCTCGGCGCGGACCGGGTCTACGCCGTGGACGCGGCCGCGTCCTTCTCCAGGCCCGGCCCGCGGCTGGTCGACGGGGTCGAGCTGCTGGCCCACCTGTTCCACCCGGACCGCTGGCCGGCGCCGCCGCAGGTCGGATTCGCCGCAATCCCGGTCTAGACCCTGGGCGATCCGCGCGGAATGTGGCCAGCTCCGCGCATTCGCCTGGGTACGACGGGGGACTGATCCGTGCCGGAGATCCTGACCTGGGGGCTCGTCCTGGTCGGTGGGCTCGGCGGGCTCACCGGATGGGCGTTGCCACTGGTGTCGCGCCGGCGGCTGCTGCGCGCCAGGCATCCGATCCTGATCTGCGGGATCCGCGGTAGCGCACCGCCTTACCCGCCGGAGTTTCGGCTCTACCGGCTCTCGGTGCAGTCGGACGGTGCGCCGCGAGCACGGTCGTTACTGGGCTGGGAACCGGCTATCGCGTTTCCGCTCGGCCGGCTCACCGTGCTGGACAGCCGGCCCACCACGGCGCGCGATCCGCTGCCGTGGCTGGTGTCGCTGCGCTCCGACCTGATCCACCTGGCCTGCTTGGATGGTGCCGGTCGTCGGGTCGATCTCAGCATCGACAGCGAGATCGCCGGCGACGCCCGCCGGCTGCTACTCGGGCAGCCGCACCGGCCGGCCCGGTCAGCCCCGGATGCGCACGTAAGGCCGCTACCGGCGACCGCAATCCAGCCGACCCCCGCGCTGTCCACGCGAGCCGTGCGCAGACAACGACAGCCCGGACCGGGTGCCGTGGTCGAACGGCAGCGGCGCTGGCCGTGGCTACGCGGGGTGCCGCTGCCCGCGCTGCTGAGCTTCGTGGTGGCGGGACTGGTGGCGATCTGGGTAGCCGACTCGCCGACCCGGCTCGGCCGGCTGGAGGCGTTTGGACTGGTGGCGGCTCCGGTGCTGGTTGGACTGCTGGTTGTGCAGGAGCGGGTCCGGCGCCGGCGACGCGGCCTGGCCAGTGGATACCGAGCGCACCGCCACGGCGGGTTCGAGCCCGGCATGCACCGTGGCGTGCCGACCGGGCCCGAGCTGTTGACCGTGCACGGCCAGCAGCTGAGCCGGGTTCAGGCCGTGGTTGCGCGCCGGGCCAGGATGGAGGGCTGGCGGGTCACCGGTGATCGTGATCATGCCAGCGAGCTGGGGGAGACGGTGCGCGGGACGATCTGGACGGTCCCGGCGATGCGCCGGCTGATCGTGCGGCAGGTCCTGCAGCCGCGATACACCTGGCTGCTGGCCGTGGGCCTCGCTGTCATCTTCGGTCCGGTGTGGTGGTCCGCCGTCGTGGTCAGCACTGGGCCGGCCGGAACCGCACCGGCCACCATCGTCCGTACCGACAACGGGTGGCGCGGGGTCATCCCCGACCCGGTCGCGGACCAGGTGGAAGTGCGGTTCGTTGCGGACGGCCGGGAGATGCGCACCCGGGTCGGCTCGGTGCACACCG
>JAKEEW010000184.1 GCA_022616375.1 Sporichthyaceae bacterium | reverse complement strand
TCTCGGTGCTGGTGGAGAACAAGCCGGGGGTGCTGGCGCGGATCTCCAACCTGTTCAGCCGGCGCGGCTTCAACATCGACTCGCTGGCGGTGGGGCCGACCGAGGACGAGACGATCAGCCGCATGACGATCGTGGTCGACTGTGCCGACAACCCGCTGGAGCAGGTGGTGAAGCAGCTCAACAAGCTGATCCACGTGCTCAAGATCGTCGAGCTGGAGCCGGCCCGGTCGGTGGAGCGGGAGCTGGTGCTGGTCAAGGTCAAGGCCGACCCGGCCCTGCGCTACCAGGTGGTGGAGCTGGCCGAGATGTTCCGCGCCAAGGTCGTGGACGTCGCGCCGGAGTCGCTCACCCTCGAGGCCACCGGCAGCCCCGATAAGATCGCGGCGATGCTGGAGATGCTGCAGGGCTACGGCATCCGCGAATTGGTCCGCACCGGCCGGATCGCGCTCGCGCGCGGCAACCGGGGCATCGTCGACCGCTCGCTGCGGCTGCAGCGGCCGGCCTGATGGGGGGTTCCGGGGGGCTTTCTGCCCCCCGATGAGTAACGGGAACGGTCAATTCATCGATGCCAAGCAGGAGAACGAGCAGAACCCCGAAACGGAGGTCCGACCCGATGGCCACGGTCTACTACGACGATGATGCCGACCTCGGCCTGGTGCAGTCCCGCAAGGTCGCGGTGCTCGGCTACGGCTCGCAGGGCCACGCCCACGCGCTGTCGCTGAAGGACTCCGGCTGCGAGGTCCGCGTCGGCCTGCCCGAAGGCTCCCGCAGCCGCGCCAAGGCGCAGCGCGCGGGCCTGGCGGTGACCACCCCGGCCGAGGCGAGCGCCTGGGCCGACCTGATCATGGTGCTGGTCCCCGACACGGTGCAGCGCCACCTGTACGCCAGCGACATCGCTCCCCACCTCAAGACCGGCGACGCGCTGTTCTTCGCGCACGGCTTCAACATCCATTTCGGCTACATCACCCCGCCCGCCGGCATCGACGTCGCCATGGTGGCGCCGAAGGCCCCCGGGCACCTGGTGCGGCGCCAGTTCGAGGAGGGCCACGGCACCCCGGTACTGGTCGCGGTCGCCCAGGACGCCTCTGGCAAGGCCTGGGACCTCGCCAAGTCGTACGCCCGCGCGATCGGCGGGACCCGGGCGGGCGCGCTGGTCACCACCTTCCAGGAGGAGACCGAGACCGACCTGTTCGGCGAGCAGGCGGTGCTGTGCGGCGGCGTCACCTCCCTGGTCCAGGCCGGTTTCGACACCCTGGTGAAGGCCGGCTACCAGCCAGAGGTCGCCTACTTCGAGTGCCTCCACGAGCTGAAGCTGATCGTCGACCTCATGTACGAGGGCGGCATGTCGTACATGCGGTATTCGGTGTCGGACACCGCCGAGTACGGCGACTACACCCGCGGCCCGCGGGTGGTGACCGCCGCGGCCCGTGCGGAGATGGAGCGCATGCTCGCCGAGGTCCAGTCGGGCGCGTTCGCGCGCGAGTGGGTCGCCGAGGACGACGAGGGCCGGCCGAACTTCAACCGCATGCGCGAGGAGGCCCGGGACCACATGATCGAGCGGACCGGCAAGCCGCTGCGCGACATGATGTCCTGGCTGCGGCGTCCCGAGAACCAGCCGGAGGAGTCCGGGGAACCCGGCACGGGTGCCCCGGAGGGATC
>JAKEEW010000183.1 GCA_022616375.1 Sporichthyaceae bacterium | reverse complement strand
TGCTCGCCGGCTCTGACCACACCTGACCAGCCAGGTCACGATCTACGGCTGGAGTACTAGCCTGGCTCCACCGATCGGGTGATCGTCAGAGTTCGGTAGGAGCGTGAAAAGGGCCTCCTGACCTGGGAGGATGGCGGTTGCGAAGCCAGCCATTCGCCGCGAGCCGGAGGCATCTTCTCGATGCGATCCTCCCACGTCACCCCCGACCCCGACCAGATCGATGTCGTCTTTGACGATCCGCGGGCCGTCGCCCATGCCGGCCTGCTGCTGCCCGCCACGCTGGCCCAGCGGCTGGGCATCGAGCAGACCACCAACCAGCTCCTCGACCTCGGCGACCGGCCCGGCGCGGCCCGTCCCGGCCGCAAGCTGCTCACCCTGATCCACGCCATGGTCGCCGGCGGGGACTGCATCGACCACGTGGAGCTGCTGCGCTGCGGGTCGACCGGTGCGGTGCCGGGCCATCGGGTCATGGCCGCCTCGACCGTGGGGACGTGGCTGCGCAGCTTCACGTTCGGCCACGTCCGCCAGCTCGACAAGGTGACTGGCCAGACGCTGGCCAGGGCCTGGGTGGCCGGCGGCGGCCCCGGCGATGGGCCGCTGACCGTCGATGTGGACTCCACGATCTGCGCGATCCACGGCGACCACAAGCAGGGCGCCTGCTACGGCTACACCCGCAAGCTCGGCTACCACCCGCTGCTGGCGTTTCGCGCCGCCACCGGCGAGTGCTTCATGCCCGGCTGCGCAAGGGATCGGCCAACACCGCCCGCGGGATTGGCCGGTTCGTCGACGAGCTCATCGCCCGGCTGCGCCGCGCCGGCGCGGTCGGCGAGCTGACCGTCCGGATGGACTCGGGGTTCTGGTCGGCCAAGCTCATCGGGCGGCTGCGCGCCCGGCGGGTCCGCTACTCGATCACGGTGCGCCAGACCACCACCGTCCGCACCGCGATCGCGCAGATCCCCGAGGGTGCCTGGGTCCCGATCGCCTACCCGCCCCAGGGGTCGCCCAGGTCGCCGAGACCCCCTACCGAGGCGACCGGCTGATCGTGCGTCGCGTCCGCAACCTGGATGACGCCAGCCAGCAGC
>JAKEEW010000021.1 GCA_022616375.1 Sporichthyaceae bacterium | reverse complement strand
CGCGACCGACATGTCCCCGACGATGCGGGTGGCCCGGTCGAAGACCTGGTTGCCCTTGCCGGCCTCGTTGCGGACCTTGGTGAAGGTGAGCAGCAGGTTGGCGTTGGAGGCGACCAGGTCGTCGTCGACGCCTTGTAGCACCGACAGCCGGGAGGACAGCCGGTCAATGTGCGCGACCGACACACCGGCGGCGCCGCCGGTGGTTTTGATCACCTGGGCGGTGATCGCGCCGACCTTGTTGGCCTCGCGGGCCTCGGCGATGCTGGCCGAGATTTCCCGCCCGCCGATGGCGATCGCCCCGGCGATCGCGGTCGCGGCGGCGACCTTGAGCACGGTCAGCGCGCCGGAGAACCCCTTGGCGTAGCGGCGCCCGGCGTCGGTGCCGGCCTGCTCGACCGCGGCCGGCGCCTTGGATAGGTCCTTGTGGACCCCGTCGTCGTCGACGCCGAGCTCAATGACCAGGCGGGCGATCGTCGACATGGCCGATCTCGCCCCCCATCCGCACGGTCAAGGCCTGCACGAACGCCAGCTGCTCCTGCCAGGTCTGCGAGGGCCGGTCCCAGCGCAGCTGGAACTCCGACAGCTTGTGCGGGCGGCCCTTCCCGCGTAGCGCGTTCGCCACGGTTTGGGCGATCAGCGCGGCCTGCAGGTCGCCGCGCTCAGGGCCGAGCGGGCCGGCGACCTGCTCGTAGGCCTGCCACTCGGTCAGCTCGGCGGAGTCGGCGCGGGCCAGCAGCTCGGCGACGGTGCAGCCCAGGTGGGCGGCTAGCCGGAAGTAGAACCGCCGTCCTGGGCGGGCGTGAAATCCGCTGTCAGCTCGGCGACGTCGTCCTCGCCGATGCGCGACAGCTTGCGGGCGGCGTCGAAAAGCCGGTCCAACGCCGCCGAGGACTTCGCCCCCAGCGCCTTGACGTCGGCCTCGCTGAACAGCCGGGCGCCGTGCTCGTCGACCGCGCAGGCGGCCACCAGCCGGGCCCGCAGGTTGACCAGGTTGGTGTGCACGTGTTTGCCCGACGTGCGCACGCTGGCAGTCTCGAACGCGTCCCGCTCCGCGCCAGTCAGGGTGCGCAACCTGACCGCGCCGCTCCACTCCGGCACCGCCACGTCCACGGTGCGGATGTCGTTGGCGGCCAGGATCGCATCCCGGGACAGCAGCCCCGTCCGGTAGATCGACTCGGCGGCGGCCTCGATGCCGGGTCGGGGAGTGGTGGCTCGGCGCGTGGCGGCCGTCCGCGCCGCCGGCGACGCGGACGCGGTCTTGCGGGCGGTGGTGGTGCGGCGTTTGGTGGTGGTCATGTGGCCTGGGTTCTCCGTCTCGGTGTGTGTTGGGTTCGGCTATACGGAGGACCCGATGATGATCACGTCGTAGGTGACCGAGCTGCCGGCGCCGCCGTTGCCGATGCGCAGCAGGTCGCCGGTGGCGGGGGTGACCGGGTAGCCGGTGGCGTCGGGGGCGAACAGCGCGAACACCCCACCCGGGCGGACCCGGATCTTGTCGGTGGCGTCGGCGACCCAGTTGATGAACGAGTTGACCCCGGCGCCGCCGATCTCCACGTTGTTGACGTTCGCCACGGCCGCGGCCACCACCAGGGCCTTGACCCGGGCGAAGGTGATCGCGGCGCCGAACGCGTCCACGAGGCCGCCGGCCAGGTCCAGGTCCTCGGTCGCCGAGGCGGCCAGCGTGTTCTGCTTGTGGAAATCCCGGTCGGCCTGGTTCGCGCCGGTGCCGTTGGCCAGCGGGATGGACTTGACGTAGTTGAGGATGTCGGCCGGGTCGGACAGGGCCAGGTCGTTAACCCGGTTGGTGACGGCCGACACGGCCAGCTTGCTGGTCAGGGGCATCGGGGCTCCTCAGCTGAAGGTGGGCTTACCGGAGATCTTGAAACTGACCGAGGCGGTGAGCTTGTCGTCGTGCGGCGCGTCTGGCTCGAACCCGGTCAGGATCGCCTTGAACGTCCACGTGGTGGACAGGGTGTCGGGGAACACCAGCTGGTAGCTGCGCGGGTTCTCGTCCTCGAGGTCGGCGAGCAGGCCGGCGTGCGCGGTCGGGTCGTAGTTGATGTCCACGGTCAGCTCGCCGCCGTCGCGCAGCCCGCCCTGAAACTCCCGCCACTGGTCCGGGCTGTCGTGCGCGGTG
>JAKEEW010000182.1 GCA_022616375.1 Sporichthyaceae bacterium | reverse complement strand
GGCATCTTCCTCGTCATCGAGCTTGGGGCGCTGGCCGTGCTCGTCGTGCTGGGGCTCCTCCACCTGAACCAGCCGGTCTCCGTGCTGTGGCGTGCGACGACGATCGGTTCCGACGGTGTCCTCGCGTCAGCCTCGGCCGGGCTGATCGTCTCCTACACGGCGACCGCGTTGTTCGCCTACAACGGCTACGGGACCGCGGTCTACTACGCCGAAGAGACCAGGCAGGCCACCGCCACCATCGGCAGGGCCATCCTGTGGTCGCTGGGCATCACCGTGGCCGCGGAGTTCCTCCCGCTGGTGGCGGTGCTGCTCGGCACGCCCAGCATGAACGACCTGATCGGTGCCGCCGACCCGATGAGCTACTTCCTGCTCGCGCGCGGCGGAACCGTCGTGAACGACCTCGTCAGCATCGCCATCGCCATCGCCGTCATCAACGCCGTGCTGGCCATCGTGCTGCAGATCGGGCGCCTGCTGTACGCCTCCGCCCGCGACCGCTCCTGGCCGGACTGGATCGGTCGCCCGCTGGGCGGCGTCCACCCCCGCCTGCGGACGCCGGTGGTGGCGACCCTGCTGGTCGGGATCGTCGGTGCCCTGCTGCTGCGGCTGGTGCCGTTCAACATCCTGCTGATCCTCACCGGCTCCAACCTGCTGGTCACCTACCTGCTGGTCGCGCTGGCCGCGCTGGTCGGGCGGATGAAGGACCGCACCAGCCACGCGCCCTACAAGCTGCCATGGTGGCCGTTCGTGCCGGCGGTCATGATCCTGGCCACGATCGTCGTCGCCTACGAGAACCTGAAAGCGGACTGGGTCCCGGTCGTCGTCACCCTCGCCATCTTCGCGGTCGGATTCCCCTACTACGCCCTCTACCTTCACCCACGCCGCAGCGACCGCTGGACCCTTCCCGACCCCGCCGGCGAGGAACTCCCCTGACCTCCTGGCCGACCGCGTTGCCCCGAATCCCCATGGTGGGCGTGACTGGGCTCAAACCAGTGACCTCGTCGTTGCAAATGAGCGAACGTCAGTTCGATAGCGCTCTGACCTGGAAACCATAGAGAAGCTTCTTACAGCTCAGCGAGGAGCGCGGCTGGCGGGTAGCGCGGCTTGGACGGCTGCCCACGGCCGGTATCGGGCAGCCGCTCGGGCCGGATGTGCACGGGGTAGGCGGCGGTGGCGGCCTTGACCTGCACCACGTAGCCGAGCTGGCGGTCATCCAACCCGGCCCGGAACTCCCCAGCATCGCCGTAGCCGGCATCGGCGACCAGCACCGGCGGGCGCAACTCCCAGGCCGCCAGCTCATCGAGCATGTGCAACACCAGCCGCCATTTGGTCCGATGGCCGACCCGGTCGGGCAGGTGGCAGGCGGCCCGCCGCGCGGCCATCGCCTGCTCGTCCCAGCACTCGGGCACAAACAGCCGCCAGTCCAACGGGCACGAGGTCTGCTCGGTCACGGCGTTGACCGAGACGCCGAGCTGACAGTTGGCGGTCTT
>JAKEEW010000020.1 GCA_022616375.1 Sporichthyaceae bacterium | reverse complement strand
TCGAGCTCGTGCTCGTGGCAGCCGGTGGCCGCGAAGCAGCGGATCCGTAGCGCGGTCGGCGAGACCGACACCTGCAGGAAGCTCTTGAAGAACGGTGGGGTGTCCCAGTCGGAGAACTCGGAGAACCAGCGCTGGAAGATCCGCTCGACCGGCAGGCCGGACAGAATCGCGGCCCGGATCCGGGTGCCGATGGTCAGCTTGACGTCGCGGTGCCCGACCCGTGGGGTCAGGTTCTTGACCCGCTTGCTCATGTACATGGCGGCCTGGTCCGGCGGGATCACCAGCAGGCCGCCCAACCCGAGCCGCTGGTCGTACAGCTTGCTGTAGAACGACAGCGAGTCACCGCGCAGCGGGTAGCAGCGGAACTCGTCCTCGGCCACCCCGCGGACCGAGATCCGCCGGATCGTGTGGGTGGCGTGCATGAACGCGCCGCCGCCGCCGGCAACGATGTACTGGATGACCCGGTCGCCGACCCGCACCGGGTAGCGCTGGTAGTTGTGGATGTCGCCGCCGATCGCGGCCAGGTAGTTGTGGGCCGGGTCGCACACGATGTCGTCGACCGTGCCGCCGCCCTCGATCGGGCACGGCGAATACGCGTTTCTGGCGTAGATCGGCTTCCCGGTGATCAGGATCTTCGGCCGCGGATCCGCCGAGACCGCACGCAACCAGTCGCCCTGCTCGGCGTCGAGGTCACCGGCGATCCCGGTGTCGATCCCGACGATGCGCAGCGGTCCGGCATCCAGCACCCAGTACGGTCCCGGCTGATGGGCCTGCTGGCCGGGCTGCCCGCGCAATCCTCGCGACCTGGACAGCAGCTCCTCGTCGATCGCTCGGGTCGGCGACCATAGCCGTTCCCGCAACCAGGCCCGGCTGAACCTGCGGGGCCGGGCATACTCCGGGTCGTCCGCGGCGAGCGGCTCTAGCGCCGGCGCGTCGCAGAACACCCGCATGAACCCGCCGAGCCCGTCGTACCAGTCGTGGTTGCCCGGCACGGCGTACATCGGTGCCGGATAGGCCTGGTACGGCTGGAAGAACTTGCGGCCGTAGTCGTCGCCGACCCCGGTCGGGTAGACCACGTCGCTGCACAGGATCGTGAACGCGGTGCCGGCTCCGATCCGGTTCATCCCGGGCACCACCGCATATTGCGACATGTCCCCCTCGCCCGGATCACCGAGCAACAGGAAAGAGAACTCCGCGCCGGCCAGGTCGGTGCGATCGATCCGCAGCTGCGGGTCCACGCCGCGGGCCCGCTGGCTGTTCACCCAGCGCCGGCGGATGCTATGCGCCGGATCGCCGAGCAGATGCGCGAGCACGTCGTTACGCGACGCCCACAGCACCGACGGGCGTAACCAGGAGAACTTCGCCGACCCCTCAGGAATCAGCGACTGGAACTCGCCGAGCTCGTCACACTCCCAGCCGGCATCCCGCACCGATCCGCGCGAGCTGCGCCGCGGTCCGAACGGGATGGCCTCCTCGGTTGGCGTGTGAACCACGGTCTCCATGCCGGGCTCCTCCCCTGCGCAGCCGGCTGCCGGCGCGCCAAATGTGATCGTTACCATCTTGGCGCATGACTCAGAGCGTGTGCAGCCAGTTCTCCAGCAGTGTTGCGCCCGCGTCGGCGGACTTCTCCGGATGGAACTGGGTGGCCGCGAGCGGCAGGTTCTCCACCGCGGCGACGAACCGGTCGTCCTGGTGCTCGGACCAGGACACCAGCGGGGCGCGCAGCCGGGACGCTTCGGTGCGCAGCTGCCAGCTGCGCACGCCGTAGGAGTGCACGAAGTAGAACCGGGTGCCGTCCGGGATGCCGGCGAACAGCACCGAACCGGCCGGAACGTCCACGGTGTTCCAGCCGATGTGCGGCAGGATCGGGGCGCGCAGGCGCTCCACCGTGCCCGGCCATTCGGCGCAGCCGTCGGTCCGCACGCCGTGCTCGACTCCGGTCTGGAACAGCACCTGCATGCCGACGCAGATGCCGAGCACCGGTCGCCCGCCGGCCAGCCGCCAGTCGATCAGCTCGGGCCCGTGCACCGCTTGCAGCCCGGCCATACACGCCGCGAACGCGCCCACCCCGGGCACGACCAGACCGTCCGCGGCGAGCACCGGGCCGCGGTCGGCGGTCACCGTGACCTGCGCACCGGCCCGCTCCAGCGCGCGCTGGACCGACCGGATGTTGCCCGAGCCGTAGTCCAGAACCACGACTCGACGACTCACAGCGCGCCCTTCGTGCTGGGAATCCCGGTGACCCGCGGGTCCAGTGCCACCGCCTCCCGCAGGGCCCGGGCGAACGCCTTGAACTGCGCCTCGTGCACGTGGTGGGCGTTGCGCCCGGCCAGCACCCTGATGTGCACGCACAGCCGGGCGGACGAGGCGATCGACTCGAACACGTGCCGGGTCAGGCTCGCGTCGTAGGCACCGATCAGCGGGGCGAGGCCGTCCGGCTCGGTGTGCACGCAGTATGGCCGGCCGGCCAGATCCACCGCCGCCTGCACCAGTGCCTCGTCCAGCGGCACCAGCGCATCGCCGAACCGCCGGATCCCGGCTTTGGTGCCCAGCGCGCTGGCCAGTGCCTCGCCGAACCCGATCGCGGTGTCCTCCACCGTGTGGTGAGCGTCAACCTCTACGTCACCCTTAGCCGACACGGTAAGGTCGAAGCCGGCGTGCTTGGCCAGCGTGGCCAGCATGTGGTCGAAAAACCCGACGCCGGTGTCGATGGCCGCGGTACCGGTGCCGTCGAGGTCGAGCTCGACGGTCACCGCCGACTCGGTGGTGGTGCGGGTCGCGGTGGCTCGCCGGTCGCCCATCTACCCGACCTCCGTCAGCACGATCCCGAGCGCGGCCAGGAACGCGTCCACCTCGGCCGGCAGCCCGGCGGTCACCCGCAACCAGCCGGGGAGCCCGACGTCGCGGACCAGCACGCCGTGCTCGACCAACCGCCGCCACACTGCCTGGGAGTCGGCGAGCCCACCGAACAGCACGAAGTTCGCCTGGCTGGGCAGCACCGTGACGTCCCGCTCGGTCAGCTCGGCGACCAGCCGGTCCCGCTCGGCGCGCACCGCCGCGACGGTGCCGAGCAACGCGTCCACGTGCCGCACCGCGACCCGGGCGGTGACCTGGGTGAGCGCGGACAGGTGGTAGGGCAGCCGGACCAGCTGGAGCGCCCGCACCACCGGAACCGCCGCGGCCAGGTAGCCGACCCGGGCACCGGCCATGGCGAAGGCCTTGGACATCGTCCGGGTCACGACCAGGTTGGGGTAGTTCGGCAGCAGCGCGAGTGCGCTGGCGATCCGCGGACCGGCGAACTCCTGGTAGGCCTCGTCCACCACCACGATCCCGTTCGTGGTCTCCAGCGCCACTTGCAGCAGGGTGAGCGGGGTCGCCCCGCCGGTCGGGTTGTTCGGCGTGGTCAGGAACACCACCGCCGGATCGGCCTCACGGATCGCCGCCGCGACGTCGGGCGCGGTCAGCCCGAAGCTCGGCCCGGTCCGCCGTGCCGCGACCCAGCGGGTGCCGGTCGAGGCCGCGATCAGCGGATGCATGCTGTAGGACGGCTCGAAGCCGAGCGCGATCCGGTCCGGGCCGCCGAACGCCTGCAACACCTGCTGGATGATCTCGTTGGAGCCGTTGGCGGCCCAGACCTGGTCGGTGGACAGGCCGTGCCCGAGGTAGCCGGCGAGGTCGGCCCGCAGCTCGCGCGCATCCCGGTCCGGATACCGGTTGAGCCTGGCCGCCGTCGTCGCGACCTCGGCCGCCAGCTCGGCGACCATCGCCTGCGGCGGCGGGTGCGGGTTCTCGTTGGTGTTCAACCGGACCGGCACGTCCAGCTGCGGGGCGCCATACGGCGACCGGCCGCGCAGCTCAGGGCGCAGCAGGCCGGCCGGCAGCAGATCGGCGGCGGTCATCGTGGGCTCCCGAGGAAACGTGAGCGGATCGAGCGGCTTCGTGGCGTGCTCATCTCGGCACTGTGCTCATCTCGGCACTGTGCTCATCTCGGCACCGTGCTCATCTCGGCACCGTGCTCATCTCGGCACCCGGGCCCGGACCGCGGCGACGTGACCGGGCAGGCCCTCGGCGTCGCCGAGGGCGTCGATGTGCGGCGCCGCGGCGGCCAGGGCCGGCTCGTCGTAGCTGACCACGTGCACGCAGCGCAGGAACGACTGCACCGACAGCCCGCCGCTGAACCGGGCGGTGCCACCGGTCGGCAGCACGTGGTTGGAGCCGGCCAGGTAGTCGCCGAGCGAGACCGGCGAGTAGGGGCCGACGAACACCGCGCCGGCGTTGCGGACCCGGCCGGCCCGGTCGGCCGCATCGGCGGTGATGATCTCCAGGTGTTCCGGTGCCCACGCCTCGATCAGCACCAGCCCGGCGTCCAGGTCGTCGACCAGCACCGCGGCCGACTGGCCGCGCAGCGCCGCCTGGCACCTGGCCCGGTGCGGGATCGCCGGTAGCTGCCTGGCCAGCTCGGTCACGGTGGCATCCAGCAGGCCTGGATCGTCGGTGACCAGCAGGCAGGCCGCGCGCTCGTCGTGCTCGGCCTGGGCGATGAGGTCGGCCGCGACGTGCTCCGGGCGGGCGGTCCGGTCGGCCAGGATCGCGATCTCGGTCGGGCCGGCCTCGGCGTCCACCCCCACGAAGCCCTTGACCAGTCGCTTGGCCGCCGTGACATAGGCGTTGCCCGGCCCGCTGATCAGGTCGACCGGCGGGCAGTCCGCGGTGCCGAACGCGAGCATCGCGACCGCCTGCGCACCACCGACCGAGTACACCTCCTCCACCCCGAGCAGCGCGCACGCGCCCAGGATCGCCGGATGCGGCAGGCCGCCGTGCTCCGGCTTGGGCGGGGACGCGACCGCGAGCGAGGACACCCCCGCCACCTGGGCCGGGACCACGTTCATCACGACGCTGGACGGGTAGGCCAGCAGCCCACCGGGCACGTACACGCCGACCCGCCGGGCCGGCAACCAGCGTTCGGTCACGGTGCCGCCCGGGGCGACCGTCACGGTCTCATCCGGGCGCCGCTGCACCTCGTGCACCGCACGGGCCCGGCGAGCGCACTCGGTCAGCGCGGCCCGCACCGCCGGGTCGAGCCGGTCGAGTGCGGTCGCCAGCGCCTGCTTGGGCACCCGGACCTCGGCCAGCTCGACCTGGTCGAACCGGGCGGTGTAGTGCCGGACCGCGGCCGATCCGTCGCGGCGCACCGCCTCGACGATCGGGCGCACCTGATCGGTGAGATCGGCTCGGTCGGTGGCACGGTCGGCCCTGGGGAGCACGGTGGCCGGATCGCGGTCGGAGCCGCGCAGGTCGATTCGGTCGATCACTTGAGCCAGTCTAGGAACCCGCGGCGCTGTGCCGCTGGTCGTCTCGGCATCCGAACGAGTTGCCAGCTATCTCGTGCCCGGGTTAGCCGCCAGCTTTCGGGTGGCCCGAGCTCAGGGTACGAGCCGGGCGGCCGGGCGGATACCCGCCGCCAGGTTCCGCTCGATGACCGCGGAGGTCTCGGCCAGCTCCGCGGCCGGGCTGAACTCGACCAGCTCGGTGCCGGCGAACACGACCGAGATGTGTCCCGGCCTGGCGTAGTACGCCTCACCGGTGGTGATCTGTTCGTCGCCGTCGGGATAGCGGTAGACCAGCCAGCCGCGCTGGACGTAGCCCCAGTGCGGGCACTGGCAGCGGTCGTCCGGCAACCCGCGGAACAGCGGCGCGAAATCCGCGTCCTCGGTGTAGCGCTCGAACGCGATCGTGAACGGACCCGCCGCGTCGTGCCGATTCTCGAATCCGGCCACCTGCGACACCTGGCCGGCCGAGTCTGCGGACACCTTTGCCATTGGTAGTCAGGGGCGCGGTGCCCGTAGCGCGGGTCCGTTTCCCCATCCCCCTTTCAATCCGTACGTGCGGTTTTCCCGCATACGGCTTACCG
>JAKEEW010000181.1 GCA_022616375.1 Sporichthyaceae bacterium | reverse complement strand
GGAGATCGAACGCACCCAGCGACTCCTCCGCATCGCCCGCCGCAGGCTGGCTGACCTACTCGCTGCCGCCCGCGCCGCACTGGCCGCAGCCGCCGAAGGCGACCTCGACCCCCTCTCGTTCCTACTGGACGAACTCGACGCCCGCGACCCGCTCCCACGTCCCCGGAACGGGGGTGGGCGATGAGTTGGCGACACGGCCCGTCGTATCGGGTCCGCTCCTCCTACGACGACCTGATGACCGCCGGGCTGATCCTCGGGATGGCCGGTGGGATCCTACGCTGGTTCGCCCGCCTAGCCTCCCTGCTGGCGTGGGTCGGGTGGCGCTACCGGTCCGAACTGGCCCCGTTCTATCTCGCCTTCGCGCTGTGGTTCGGCGCCGGCATCCTGCACAGCTCGCCGGAGGCCGCGTTCGGTGTCGCCGTGGCCGCCGTAGCGGTCACGGTGGCGTTGTGGCGGTGGGGAGCTCGCCTGGGTATGAACACCCGAATCGAACGCATCTACGCCACGATCGTGGCCGGCGCGGCCGGCGTGTGGGCCACCGCAGCGACCTGGTTCAGCCCAGGCCACGAACCCCTACCCGTCACCCTGAAACTGGCCACGTTGATTCTTGCGGTGCCCTGGTGGTTCCACCGCCGCCGCCGCGCCCGAGTCCGGTTGCAACGCGGGCTGGAGGCCTGGCCGGACCTGGCCGAGACGGTGGGGCTGGGCGGTTCGCGGATCCAGTCCGCCGAGCAAACCCCGTGGGGCTGGACCGGCAAGCTCCGACTCCGCCAAGGCCAGACCGTGGCCGAGGCGATCAACCGGCTGCCCGCGATCGAATCCGCCATGGGCGTGCGCTCTGGCGCGATCCGCATCGAACCGGATCCGGACCGGGCGGACCGGTTCGACCTGACCGTACTGAACGCCGACCCGCACGCCGAGCCGCTGGAATGGCCCGGGCCGGCCGTCGAATCGGTCACCGAACCGTTCGAACTGGGTCTGTTCGAAGACGGCACACCGGTCATGGCCAGCGTCGCTCACCGGCACGTGCTGATCGGTGGGCTGATGGGATCCGGCAAGTCCGGCGCGCTGAACCTCATGTTGGGGGAACTGTCCGGCTGCCTCGATGTGGTGCTGTGGGGCATCGACCTCAAATCCGGGATGGAGATCCTGCCATGGGCCGGCTGCCTGGACCGACTCGCCACCACCCCCGCCGAAGCCGAAACCCTGCTCCGCGACGGTGTGAAGGTGCTCAACGCCCGAGCCGACGACCTCGCCACTGCCGGGCAACGGCTCTGGCACCCCACACCCGCCACACCGGCGCTGGTGATCATCATCGATGAGCACGCCGAACTGGCCGACCACGCCGCGCGTGCGCTCGTCTACGCCGACTCGATTGCCCGGCGCGGCCGCGCCGTCGCCGTCACCCTGATCTCGGCCACCCAGCGGCCCACCCAGGCCGCCATGGGCGGGGGTGCGATCCGCTCCCAGATGGACATCCGGATCTGCTTCCGGGTCCGGGAACGCCGCGACGTCGATCTGATCCTCGGCCAAGGCTCACTGGCGGCCGGGTGGCGCGCCGAAACCCTCGACGCGCCCGGCAAGTTCCTGATCTCCGCCCAAGAACACCCGCTCCCCAAACGAGCTAGGGCGTACTGGCTCACCGACCAGGACGTGCGAATCACTGCCGAGTTCTACGCACCAGACCGGCCCGCACTCGACCCGCTCTCGGCGGTAGCGGCCGAGGCCGACACCGAACCAGACACCGGCACGCCCGTGCAGGCAAGCACGCGGGATGGCGCGGCCCGGGTGTGGCTGCCCGGGCAACGCCAACCCAGCCACACACCCGATCCAGAAGACCAGTTGTGGACCGCGCTGCGCGAGGCGCCACCAGACGGGCTGACCCTGCCGGAGCTGATCCGGCTGACCGGGATGAGCCGACGCTGGATCTACTACCGGCTCGACCGGCTCACCGGCGGCCGGACTCGTCACCCGCACCGCGCGCGGGCACTGGCGGGCCAGCACCCCGGGCGCGCCGTGACCACCCGATCGGTCACTGTGCGTGACCGGGGCGGTTGTGCACGTGCAATGTGCACTCGCGCGCGCGCCTGCACGGATTTGGCGCGCATGCACACCGTGCACGGACGATCGGCGAGCACACAGCGTCACCACAGTGTGTGACCGGGCGCGCAGGCGATGAGCCGAGCCGACCGCAGGCGCCACCCGACAGTAGCGCCGGCTGATCCGCAGTTGGCGATCAACCGGCGCTGGGCACAGTGGCTAGCCCGCCACTACCCGGGCACCCGCTGGGAGATCACCCGCGACCACGCCGACGTCGATCGGGGTGATGGCATCGACGTCGCCGCCGACGCCGGGCAGGTTGCGGGGAACGCTGGGGTCATCGCGGGTCCAGATCCGGGTGCGCTGCGCGGTCGGGGACTGACCCCGGGCGACTGCGACGACCTCGAAGCCGTCGGCTAGGAACCCCCGTTGATCCTCCACGTCCAGGCTCGGCCACAGCTCGGCCAAATTGGCCGGCAGCATCACACCCAGCGCGGCGTTGCGGGCGTCGGCCACGGCCTGCCGGGCGTCGATCACCCGGCCGAGCCGGGCGCGCTGCCCCTCGTCCACCCACTCATCCCCCAATGCCTGCCGAAGTTCGGCTGTCGCGGG
>JAKEEW010000019.1 GCA_022616375.1 Sporichthyaceae bacterium | reverse complement strand
GGCTTCGTCGAGAGCGTCTTCAGCCGGAACGGGCCGAACGTGCTGCACATGAACGTCACCACCAAGCCGTGGGACGACGTCCGGGTGCGACGGGCGGTCGCCCACGCGATCGATCGGAAGCAGTACATCGAGTTGGCCCGCGGCGGCCACGGCGAGCCACTCTACTCGCCGATTCCGAAGGGCTACTTCGCCCACTCGGAGGATGTCCCCCGATACGAACGGGACATCGACAAGGCGAAGCAGCTCTTAGCCGAGGCCGGCTACCCGAACGGCGTCGACGTGGTGATGACCAACTCCGTCGACAACAAGCTGACGGGCGAGGTGATCATCGAGCAGATCAAGCCGGTCGGCATCCGCGCCACGGCGGAGCTGATCGATCAGCCGACCTTCATCGGGCGGGTGATCAAGAACGAAGGGATCAACTTCACGGTCCACTGCTGCGTCCGCCAGCCGGACCCGGACATCTACCTGACCGATGCCCTGACGCCGAAGGGCGGGGCGCTCTATGTCAGCCGGTACGACCTGGAGGCGGACCTGGCCGTCGCGCGCAAAGAGCTGGACCTCAAGAAGCGCGAGCAGCTCTACCTGGAGATCCAGCGCAAGGTGATGACCGACCTGCCGATCATCCCGCTGACCATGCAGCCAGAGCGGATGGTCCACACCGCCAAGCTGAAGGGCATGCCGACACTGGAGCCGTTGTGGGGCCTGGACCTGCCGCGGCTGTATTTCGAGTAGACCGAGGACGGCGGACCGACGACGGCGATCCGCGGCCGTCGTCGGTCCGCCGTCCGCCGTCCGCCGCATGACCACCCTCTACCGGCAGCTCGCCCAGGTGATCCCGACGACGGTCGGGGCGATGGTGCTGGTGTTCGTGCTGATGCGGGTGCTGCCGGGCGACCCGGCGGTGTCGATGCTGGGGACGACGGCTACGCCGGATGCCCTGGCGGCGTTGCGGGACCAGCTCGGGCTGGACCGGCCGATCTGGGAGCAGTTCGTGAGCTACCTGTGGGGCCTGCTCCGGCTCGACCTCGGGCAGTCGCTGGCACTGCGGGTGCCGGTGATCTCGCTGATCGCCGACGCGCTCCCTCACACGGTCCTGCTGACGCTCGGCGGCACGCTGGTGGCCGTCGTGATCGGCGTGCCGCTGGGGGTCGTGGCGGCGCTCCGCCGGGGCACCTGGGCCGACTACCTGGCCAGCACCGGCGCGATCCTCGGCATCTCGGTGCCGGTCTTCGTCAAGGGCTTGCTGCTGCTGTTGGCGTTCGCCCTGGTCTGGCCGATCTTCCCGAGCAGCGGCGGCGGGGACAGTCCCCCGGAAATGCTGCGGGCGCTGGTGCTGCCGTCGATCGCCACCGGCCTCTCCCTGGCCGGGCTCCTGTCGCGGATCAGCCGCGCCAGCGTCCTGCAGGTCCTCTCCCAGGACTACGTGCGGACCGCCCGCGCGAAGGGGCTCCGCGAGCACGCGGTGCTGGCGACCCACGTGCTGAAGAACGCCCTGATCCCGATCCTGACCGTCATCGGGCTGAACGTCGGCCTGCTGCTGAGCGGCGCCGTGGTGGCCGAGACGGTCTTCACCCGGCCGGGCATCGGCCGGCTGGCGCTGGACGCAATCCTGGCCCGCGACTACCCGGTCATCCAGGGGGTCATCATCTTCTCGGTCGTCGCCGTGGTGCTGATCAACCTCCTGGTCGACCTGCTCTACGGCGTGGTCGACCCGCGGGTGCGCGTGTGACCGCCGACGCGGTCCAGAGAGCCGCGCCGGCC
>JAKEEW010000180.1 GCA_022616375.1 Sporichthyaceae bacterium | reverse complement strand
GCCGCCCGTGGTCAGTGTCATCCCGCTGCTGCCGCGCACGATGAGCTGGTCACCCAGGTGCAGGCGTAAAGCCGCCAGTGCCTGCGACACGGCGGGTTCGCTCACGCCGAGCGTCGTTGCCGCCGCCTTCACCGAGCCGAGCCGGGCGACCAGCACGAACGCGCCGAGCTGGGTGAGCGTCACGGGGTCCATTCTCGCCCCCGCGCACAGCCGCCAAAAGGCCCCTAACCACGATCCGGACACTCCGGAGGGAGGCGCCCCATGCAGGTGCCAGCGCACTTCGAATACGAGAAAGCGACCACCCTCGACCACGCGATCGCACTGCTCGCCCGGCTCGGCCCCGAGGCCCGGGTGCTCGCCGGCGGGCACAGCCTCATCCCGATGATGAAGCTGCGGATGGCTCAGCCCGACGCGCTGGTCGACATCAACGAGCTCAGCGGCGAGCTGGGTGGGATCGCGGTCGACGGCGACGAGTTGTGGATCGGCGCGCTGGTGCGGCACGCCGAACTGCTCGACTCGGCCGTGGTCGGCGAGCACTACCCGATCTTCCATGACGCGGAGCGGGTCATCGCGGATCCGGTGGTCCGCAACCGTGGCACGATCGGCGGGTCGCTGTGCCAGGCGGATCCGTCCGAGGACCTGTCCGCGGCGTTCGCCGCGGTCGGCGCGACCGCGGTCATCGCCGGTCCGGATGGGACCCGGACGGTAGCCGCGCGCGAGTTTCACGTCGGGCCGTACGAGACGGTGGTGGGACCGGGCGAGCTGCTGATCGAGCTGCGGGTCCCGATCCGGCCGGCCGGCGGTAGTGCCTACGAGAAGGTAGAGCGCCGGGTCGGCGACTGGCTGGTCGCCGCGGCCGGGGTGGCGATCTGGCTGGACGGCGACGCCATCGGGTCGGCCGGGATCGGCCTGACCGCCGAGGGTACGCCGCACTTTGCCGCGGCCGAGGCCGAAGAGTTCCTGCGCGGCCAGCCGGCCAGCCACGACACGTTCGCCGAGGCCGGGCGGATCGCCGCGGCCAACTGCAACCCGGTCGCCGACCAGCGCGGCCCGGTCGACTACAAGCGGCACCTGGCCGGCGAGCTCACCACCCGGGCACTGCGCCGGGCCGCCGCCCGAGCCCGTGGACAGGAGGGCTGACCATGCAGATCACGGTTACCGTCAACGGCACCGAATACACCCGCGACGTCGAGCCGCGGCTACTGCTCGTGCACTTCCTGCGCGACGAGCTCGGCCTGACCGGCACCCACTGGGGTTGCGACACCTCCAACTGCGGGGTGTGCGTGGTCCAGCTGGACGGCGCGCCGGTCAAGTCCTGCACCGTGCTGGCGGTCCAGGCCGCCGGGCACCAGGTGCTCACCGTCGAGGGGCTGGAGCAGGCCGGTGGGCTCGACCCGATCCAGCAGGGCTTCTCCACCTGTCACGGCCTGCAGTGCGGGTTCTGCACGCCGGGCATGATGCTGACCACCCGCTGGCTGCTCGACCGCAACCCTTCGCCGTCGGAGCAGGAGATCCGCGAGGCCATCTCCGGCCAGCTGTGCCGGTGCACCGGCTACGAGAACATCGTCAAAGCGGTCCAATGGGCCGCCGCGCACCCCGCTGAGGAGGTGCCGGCATGACCGCCACCGAGGAACAGGCCGTCCCGATCGGCTACGGCCGGATGCATCGCAAGGAGGACGCCAGGTTCATCCGCGGCCGCGGCACCTACGTGGACGACGTGAAGCTGCCCGGCATGTTGCACGGCGCGGTGCTGCGCAGCCCCTACGCACACGCCAGGATCGTGTCCATCGACACCACCGCGGCCGAGGCGCATCCCAAGGTCAAGGCCGTGATCACCGGCGAGACGCTGGCCGGGCTCGGGCTGGCCTGGATGCCGACGCTGTCCTACGACACCCAGGCCGTGCTGGCCACCGACAAGGTGCGCTTCCAGGGCCAGGAGGTCGCGTTCGTGGTCGCCGAGGACCGCTACGCGGCCCGCGACGCACTCGAGCTGATCGAGGTCGAGTACGAGCCGCTCACCCCGGTGGTGGACGCCAAGCGGGCACTGGACGTGGACGCCCCGGTGATCCGCGACGACAAGGAAGGCAAGACCGACAACCACATCTTCGACTGGGACGCCGGGGACAAGGAGCGCACCGACGAGGTGTTTCGCCCGCGCCGAGGTCGTAGTGGTGCAGGACATGCTCTACCCGCGCTCGCATCCGGCCCCGCTGGAGACCTGCGGCGCGGTCGCTGACTTCGACAAGGTCACCGGCAAGCTCACGCTGTGGACCACGACCCAGGCCCCGCACGCGCACCGGACCCTGTATGCGCTGGTCGCCGGGCTGCCCGAGCACAAGATCCGGGTCATCTCCCCGGACATCGGTGGCGGGTTCGGCAACAAGGTCGGGATCTACCCGGGCTACGTCGGCGCGGTGGTCGGTTCGATCGTGACCGGGAAGCCGGTCAAGTGGATGGAGGACCGCTCGGAGAACCTGATGAGCACGTCCTTCGCCCGTGACTACCACATGCACGGCGAGATCGCAGCGAACCGGGACGGCAAGATCCTCGGCGTACGGGTCAAGGTGATTGCCGACCACGGCGCGTTCAACGGCACCGCGCAGCCGACCAAGTTCCCGGCCGGGTTCTTCCACGTGTTCACCGGCTCCTACGACCTGCAGGCCGCGCACTGTGAGGTGACCGGGGTCTACACGAACAAGGCACCGGGCGGGGTGGCCTACGCCTGCTCGTTCCGGATCACCGAGGCGGCCTACCTGGTCGAGCGGATGGTCGACGTGCTGGCCTACGAGCTGGGCATGGACGCGGCTGAGCTGCGGATGCGCAACCTGCTCAAGCCCGAGCAGTTCCCCTACACCTGCCCGACCGGGTGGGAGTACGACTCCGGGGACTACCCGCGTGCGCTGCGGCTGGCCGTGGACATCGCCGGCTACGAGGACCTGCGCCGCGAGCAGGAGGTCAAGCGGGAACGCGGCGAGCTGATGGGGATCGGGCTCAGCTTCTTCACCGAAGCGGTCGGCGCCGGACCGCGCAAGCACATGGACATCCTCGGTCTGGGCATGGCCGACGGCGCCGAGCTGCGGATCCACCCGACCGGCAAGGGCGTGTTGCGGATCTCGGTGCAGAGCCAGGGCCAGGGGCACGAGACCACCTACGCCCAGATCGTGGCCGAGGAGCTCGGCATCTCGCCGGAGGACATCGAGGTCGTCCACGGTGACACCGACCAGACCCCGTTTGGCCTGGGCACCTACGGGTCCCGGTCGACTCCGGTGTCCGGCGCGGCCACCGCGGTGGTGGCGCGCAAGGTGCGGGAGCGGGCCCGGCTGGTCGCCTCGGCGATGCTCGAGGTGGACCCGGACGACCTGGAGTGGACCAAGGGCCGCTGGGGCGTGCGCGGTGACCCAACGCAGAGCAAGACCATCCAGGAGATCGCTCTCGCTGCCCACTCCAACCTCGAGCTGCCCGAAGGGGTAGAGGGTCACCTGGACGCGACGACCGTGTACAACCCGCCGAATCTAACGTTCCCGTTCGGGGCGTACATCTGCGTGGTCGACGTCGACCCGGGCACCGGGCAGGTCAAGGTGCGCCGGTTCATCGCGGTGGACGACTGCGGGGTGCGGATCAACCCGACGATCGTCGAAGGACAGGTGCACGGCGGCCTGGCCGACGGGGTCGGGATGGCGCTCATGCAGGTGATGGCGTTCGACTCCGACGGCAACCACCTGGGCGCGTCGTTCATGGACTACCTGTTGCCAACCTCGTTGGAGTGCCCGTCCTGGGAGCTCGGCGAGACGGTCACCCCGTCCCCGCACCATCCGATCGGGGCCAAGGGAGTAGGGGAGTCGGCCACCGTCGGCTCACCCGCGGCAGTGGTCAACGCGGTGATGGACGCGCTCGCGCCGCACGGGGTCCGGCACGCCGACATGCCGCTCACCCCGGCCGCGGTGTGGTCGGCGATGCAGGGCCGGCCGCTACGCACCGATCTGGCGATCGGTTGAGCTAGGTAGGAGACACGACCCAGATGGCCGCGGTAGATCTGCACCAGGCCGAGGCGGGATTGCGTTCCGGCCGTACCCCGTTCGTGGCTGCCACGGTGGTACGGGCGGAACGGCCCACCTCGGCCAAGGCGGGGGACCGCGCGTTAGTGCTGCCGGACGGGCGGATCGAGGGATTCGTCGGCGGGGTGTGCGCGGAGTCGACGGTCCGGCTGCACGCGTTACGGTTGCTCGATCCGCAGCGGTCCGAGTCGGACCGGGCCCTGCTGCTGCGGCTGACCCCGGACGAGCCGGGACCCGACGACGATCCGGAGCCGGCGGTCGAGGGCCGGCTCACGGTCGCGAACCCGTGCCTGTCCGGCGGCACGCTGGAGATCTTCCTGGAGGCGATGGTGCGGCCGCCGCTGGTGTACGTGCTCGGCGACGCTCCGGTGGCCAGGGCGCTGGTGACGGTCGGGGCCGGGCTGGGCTACGAGATCCGGGTAGCGCCGGACCCGCAGGCACCAATTCCGGCCGACACGGCAGCGGTTGTGGTCGCCTCGCACGGCCGGGACGAGGATGCGGTCCTGCTGGCCGCGGTGCAGGCCGGTGTGCCCTACATCGGCCTGATCGCCAGCCGGCGGCGTGGCACCGCGGTGCTGGCCGGACTGGGTCTCGACCCGGACGCCGCGGAGCGGGTCCGGACCCCGGCCGGGCTGGACATCGGTGCCCGCACCGCGCCGGAGATCGCGCTGTCCGTGCTCGCCGAGATCGTGGCGACCCGGCCGCGCGCCCGGATGACCGGCGAGGCCGGCTCGGCCGTGCCGGATCCGGCCGAAGCGGTCGACCCGGTGTGCGGCATGACCGTCGCGGTCACCGCCGACGCGCTGGTGCTGCAACACGCCGGCCGGCAGTGGTACTTCTGTGGCTCGGGTTGCCGGGACGCGTTCGCCGCCGATCCCGATCGATACCTGGCAGGGAGCTGACTGACATGCAGCTGGTACACGACTTCGTGGTACCGCGGCCGATCGAGACCGCGTGGAACGTGCTCACCGACCTGGAACGGGTCGCACCGTGTATGCCCGGTGCGCAGCTCCAGGAGATCCAGGGCGATACCTATCGCGGCACCGTCCGGGTGAAGGTGGGACCGATCCTCGCGCAGTTCGGCGGCGTGGCACGCTTCAAAGAGCTCGATCAGGACGGACACCGCGCGGTGATCGAGGCCCGCGGCAAGGAGGCCGGTGGGAAGGGTCTGGCGGCCGCACTGATCACCGCGGAGCTCACCCCGGAAGGCGACCGGACCGCGGTGCACGTGGTCACCGACCTCACCTTGTCCGGCCGGATCGCGCAGTTCGGCCGGGGCGCGATCGGCGAGGTGAGTGCGAAGTTGCTCGGCCAGTTCGCCCGGTGCTTGGAGTCGACCCTGCAGGCCGACTCGGGCGCCGACCCGGCTGGCGGAGTGGATGCCGTGGCTGGTCCGACCAAGCAGGTGGGGGTGCCGGAGGCGGTGGAGGGGACCGAGGTGCCGCCCGCGGTGGCGGCCGAGCCGGTGACGGTCGAGTCGGTGGCGGCCGAGTCGGTGGCGGCCGAG
>JAKEEW010000179.1 GCA_022616375.1 Sporichthyaceae bacterium | reverse complement strand
TACTGGCCGATGGCCGTCGTGGCGGCGCGGAGCTGGTCGTCGAGGCGCCCGACCAGGAACGAATTCAAGGCGATGAAGGTGGCGGTGGCCGCCGCGACCAGACCCAGCGCCAGCAGCGCCAGCAGCACCAGCGCGAGCCTGGTCCGCAACGGCAGCGTCCTGGACCACCGCGTCATGCTCAGCGCCTCGGCCTGGGCAGCCGCAGGGTGTAGCCCACGCCGCGGACCGTGTGCAGCAGCGGTGGGCCGACGCGGTCGACCTTGCGGCGCAGGTAGCTCATGTAGGTCTCGACGACGTTGTCGTTGCCGCCGAAGTCGTAGTTCCAGACATGGTCGAGGATCTGCGCTTTGGAGACCACGCGGCCGGCGTTGGCGAGCAGGTAGCGCAGCAGCTTGAATTCGGTCGGGGTGAGCTCGAGCGGCTCACCCGCCCGGCTCACCTCGTGGGCGCCGTCGTCCAGCTCCAGGTCGGCGAAGACCAGCAGCTCAGGCCGCGACCCGGTGCCGGCCCGGGTGCGGCGTAGCACCGCGCGCACCCGGGCGGTCAGCTCGTCCAGGCTGAACGGCTTGGTGACATAGTCGTCGCCGCCGACGGTGAGGCCGGTGATCTTGTCCTCGGTGGCGTCGCGGGCGGTCAGGAACACCACCGGAGGCTGGTCGCCGCCGCCGCGCAGCTTGCGGCACACCTCCAGGCCGGTCATGTCGGGCAGCATCACGTCGAGCACGATCAGGTCCGGCCGCTTCGTCGCGGCCTGCGTCAGCGCCTCGATGCCGGTGGCGGCCACGACCACCTCGAAGCCCTCGTAGCGCAGCGCGGTGCCGACCAGGTCGGTAATGTAGACCTCGTCGTCAACGACCAGCACGCGCGCTTCGGGCGCGACGCCCTGTCCCTGTCGCTCGCTCACAGCCCTCAAGTGTGACGTGGCAAGCTGGGAGGCGCCTTACGGCAGGCTGGGAGAACCCTGAGAAGTCCGGTGCCAGGAACCCGGTGCCAGGGCAGCCTTGCCAGCGAGCGCTCGCCGGATGCTCTCTATGGAGTTGTTGGTCTGGGTGCCGGCTCACGGAGCCGGTCGTGTCTGTCGGTGGCCTCACCCCCTTCCGTGCTCATGGCGCGAGTGTCGCACACGCCCCCGACAAGACGATT
>JAKEEW010000018.1 GCA_022616375.1 Sporichthyaceae bacterium | reverse complement strand
GATCCCGCTCGTCGAAATCTCGGCCGGCCAGGATGGTGGTGCCGTAGGTCGCGAACCAATCGGGGGTGACCAGGTTCATGTAGACCAGGCGGTCGCGCTCGGGCAGCTCCGGCGCACCGCGCACTTTGACATCCTCGTTCCAGCTGGTGCCGCTCACCGGTGTCAACACCGAGGCGGCGGCGCGAGCCACGCCCGGGACCGCGCCCGCCGCCTGTCGCAGCCGCTCGTAGAGCGCGTGCCGGCCTTCCGGCGGCACCCTGCTCCGCTGCGCGTTCATGCTGACCACCAATACCCGGTCGCGGTCGAACCCCAGCTCGGACCCGGTCAGGGTCGCGAACGTGCGGAGGAAGAGACCGGCGGCCACTACCAGCGACAGCGACAGGGC
Organism: Sporichthyaceae bacterium; assembly: GCA_022616375.1. GTDB lineage: Bacteria > Actinomycetota > Actinomycetes > JAKEEW01 > JAKEEW01 > JAKEEW01. Next base: position 674 of record JAKEEW010000018.1, on the reverse strand, counting down.
GACCTGTACCACGACCAGGCCACCCGCCCCGCCGATCCGGCCTTCCCTGGCGCTGCCGCGGCCCTGGTCTTTTATCGCCTCGATCGGCTCCACCCGCGTCGCCCGGAGCGCCGGGGCCGTGCCGAAGAGGAGCGCAGTGCCGACGGCGACCAGCGCGGTGAACCCGAGCACTCGCCAGTCGGGGCCGAGGTCGAGGAACACCGTGTTGGTCTGGGTGGACAGCTGCCGGACCAGTAGCCGGCTCCCCCACTGCGCGAACGCCAGCCCCAGGACCGCCCCGGCGCCTGAGAGCAGTACGCTTTCGGCCAGGAGCTGACCCGCCAGCCTCGATCTCGACGCGCCCAGCGCCTGTCGCACGCTCAGCTCGTGCCGCCGGGCGGTGGCCCGAGCCAGCAGCAGGTTGGCGACGTTGGCGCAGGCCACCAGCAGGACCAGAGCGACCACGACCGTCAGCGCGATCAATGAGGGCCGGTACCGGGTCCGCAGGGTGGACGCGCCGGTGGCAGCCGGCATCAGGGTGAACCCTTCGCTGAGGTATCGGGCTCGATCCTCCGGCCGGTAGTCCGGCATGGTCGCTTCACGGATCTGGGGCAATGCTCCGGCGAGCGCGGCCGCTGCCGCCTCGATCGACTGGCCCGACTTCAATCGCCCGATGACACTCAGCCACCAGGTCG
>JAKEEW010000178.1 GCA_022616375.1 Sporichthyaceae bacterium | reverse complement strand
GACGCTGGCCTCTCCACTGATTGGGAGGGTTAGCGATGATCTATCTTTTCGGGGCACGGGTGGTCGGGCCTCTGGAGCCGTATGTCGTGGGCTACTGCGAGTGCCTGGCCCGGCTGGGCTTCACGGAGGCGACCCGTGCTCACCACATGTCGTTGGTGGCGCACCTGAGCCGGTGGCTGGCCGGCGAACGTCATGAGGCAGGGGACCTGACTGTGGAGGTGGCGCACCGCTACGTCGGGGTGCGCGCGGCGGCCGGCTACTGCGAGTTCCGCTCCCTGCGGTCGCTGGACCGGTTGCTGGCCTATCTGCGTGGTGTGGGTGCGGCGCCGACGGCACCGGCTGTTGTGCTGACCGCGACCGATGTGTTGGTCGACCGGTTCCGGGCTCACCTGTTGTCGGAGCGTGGGCTGAGGCCGAACGGGGCCGCTTCCTACGTCGCGTCGGTGCTGCCGTTTGTCGCTCGGGTCGCGCCCGACGGCAGCATCGACTCCTCGAAGGTCACGGCCCGGGATGTCATGACGTTCCTGTCGGAGTTGGCACGGTCGTTGGCACCCGGGACGGTGCAGCGCCGGGCGTCGGCGTTGCGGGCTCTGCTGCGGTTCTGGTTCCTCGACGGCGCGATCGGCGCAGATCTGTCGGTGGCGGTGCCGAAGGTCGCCCACCGGCCGGCGGCGTTGCCCAGAGGACTGCCAGCCGAGCAGGTAGCGGCGCTGCTGGCCGCGTGCAACACGGGCTGCGCCAATGGGCTGCGGGATCGGGCGATCCTGACCCTGCTGGCGCGCATGGGCCTGCGAGCCGGCGAAGTCGCAGGGCTTCGTCTCGACGACCTGGACTGGAGGCAGGGCGAAGTCGTGGTGCACGGCAAGGGCGGCCACGTCGGTCGGCTCCCGCTGCCGACCGACGTCGGGCAGGCACTCGTGGCCTATCTGAAGGCGGGCCGCCCAGTGGACGCGCTGGACCGCCGTGTGTTCATTCGTGGCAGGGCCCCACGCTGCGGCCTGACCCGCATCGGTGTGACCGAGGTTGTCATGCATGCCGCCCACCGCGCCGGCCTTGACACGATCTATGCCCACCGGCTGCGACACAGCGCGGCCACCGGAATGCTGGCCGCCGGGGCGCCACTGGTGGAGATCGGTCAAGTGCTGCGTCACGCCAGCGTGTCGACCACGGCGATCTACGCGAAGGTCGACACCGAGGCGCTACGTGCCCTCGCGATGCCCTGGCCGGGGGAGGAGACACGATGACCATCGACATGCGCACAGCGCTCACCGACTACCTTCGGCTGCGGCGGGGCTTGGGTTTCAGCCTGTCT
>JAKEEW010000177.1 GCA_022616375.1 Sporichthyaceae bacterium | reverse complement strand
GAAGTACTCCTGCTCGGCCGGTTCGTTGCACTTCGTGGCCAGCACGATCCGCCGACCCGCGGCCCGGGCCGCATCGATGGCGAGCGGGAACCCCTTCTCCGGATTGCACCGCCCCAGGAACAGCACGAAGTCGCTCTTGTCATCCCGGTACGGGAAGCTCGACACGTCGATGCCGTTGTGCACGACACCGGCCCAGTTCAGCTCCGGCGCCTCCCGGCCCTGGGACTGCGAGATCGCCACCAGGGAAACCGACCGGCCGAGGTCGTGGTAGTACTGCCCAATGTCCCCGTCAACCGGCCCGTGGGCGGTGACGATCGTGGGCTCCGGCCGCGCGGATGCGGTGAGCGGACCCACTAGGCAGTGGTCGTGGACGAGGTCGACGGTGATCTCGCTCAGGTAGCGGGCAGCCCGGGCGGCGTGCATCGCCTCCGGCATGCCTTCGCCGAGCCGCTCGGTCGGCGGCTCCGCAAAGGTCGGCAGGTAACGAACGGGCAGCGCCGGCGGACCGGCGCCGATCAGCACCACCTCGTGGCCGCGCCCGGCCAGACCCTCGACCAGGTCGGCGACCACCGATTCGATCCCACCGTAGCCATCCGGCGGGATCGGGTACCACGGCGGCGCGACCATCGCGATCCGCAGACCGTCGTTGCGCACTGTTCACGTCCTCCCGAGAGTGAACCCGGCTGGTACCCGCAGTTAAGTCGCTCGAACGGCGCCCGAACGGGTACGGCAGCTATCCGGCACAAGATTCGCGTCAGTTGGCGTCTGGACACCTCGGAGCTGCCGCAGGAGCATGTGAGCCGCAGGGCAGCCTGGGCGAGGGGGAACGTGATGGCGCTCGTGCACGAGAAGGTCTTTGCCTCCGTCTCGCCGATCTGGCGCCGGACCGAGGACATCCTGGCCGACATCCACGCCGCGGGCAACGGCGCCGGCGATGTGTCGCGCGGCGCCGTGGGCCAGATCGAGCTGCTGGTCAAGACCGCGGACCAACACTTCACCCAACGCCGTTACCCGGCCGCACTGACTGCCTATAAGGACGCCTGGGCGCGGATCTACCGGTTGGTCAATCCGCGCTTCGATATGTCGGCGTACGCCCGGGACAACCGGTTCACGGCGCTGCCTAGTGGATCCGCGCTGGAGGCGAAGATCCTGGTCGCCGGTACCCGGATCGTCGACGGGATCCGGCCGCCGAACCTGATCCAGGAGACCGTCCGGCTACCGCTCGGCACCGTCGAGCCGCCGCCGCCGGACCTACGGCGCTACCTGGCGTACGGGTTCACCGAGCCGGAGTCGCTCAATCAGGTGGTCCAGGACGCAGTGGTGTCCGGCGTGGGGCTGCTGCTCGACGGGAAGCCGGCGTCCGCGATGGACGTCATGCAGGCCGCGCTCGCCGACGCCACGAAGGACGGCGCCAAGGTGGATCCCGCCCTGGTCGGCGCTTTGCAGCTCAACCTGGCCGGTGCCGCCCTGCAGCTGCGCGCCGCCGACGATGCGGCGAAGCTGGCCGACCAGGCGGTCGGCGGCTACCGCAGACGCAAGGACCCGGTCGGGGTGGCGCAGGCGCTGCATCTGGGCGGGATCGCCGCGCGGCAGGCCGGCGACAAAGAGACCGCCACTCGACTGTTCGCGGAGGCGGCCGAAACGCTGGCCAAGCACGACGAGGACAACCAGCGTGCGCCGGTGCCATCAGCCGGCCGATTACCGGTGCCGACCAAGCCGGCGCCCAGTCGGGGGTTGCCCGGGCTGGATACGGTGGCGAAGCTCGACCTTGCCGACGGCATCCCGGTCACCAGGGACACCGCGCCGCTGGTGCCAGTGGTGGGCAAGGATGCGACCAGGCTCACGTTCCGCATTCCGGGTCGGGCCGAGGGCTGGGGCGTGCTCGATCTGGCCGACCAGCTGCTCAACCAGCAGCGGGCGCGAAGCTGGACGGTTGGCGTGCCCACCGGCCGAACCACCGCCACGTTCACGGTCGGCGAGGGCAAGCCCGCCGTGCCGGAACAGGTCGCCGACAAGCTGTACCAGAGCCGGATCGGCAAGACCCGCGCCGTCGACCTGTCCGTCATCCTGGTCGACGCCGCCACCATGTCCTTCTACCTGGGGCACGTGTACGGATACGTGCTCCCGCTGAAGATCGGCGACTGCTTCCACGAGCTCGGCCAGTACGCCGAGGCGGAGACCAGCTACCTGCAGGCGGCCGGCTACGGCAGCCTGAACTCCACCATCGAGGCCAGTCAGATCTGGGTGCGGCTGGCCCGCAACACACTCGAGCGGGCCAACACGCTCTACCAGGCGGAGAACCTGCCGGCCGCCCGCGCCGAATACGAGAAGATCATCACCCGCACCCAGCAGGTGCCGACCTCGGCTCTCTACACCACTGCTCCGCTCGCCGACCCGGCCAACGAAGCGCGCACGCTGATCGCCGGGATCGGCAACGATCCGCTCCCCGAGGTCAACCCGGAGATCGCCGCGATCATGCTCGACGCGCTCGCACAGCTGACCCAGCTGGCGGCCGGCCTCGACTACTACGGGCTGCTCCTCAGCCCCATCCACACCTTCGAGTTCCTCCAGCAGGTGTCCCGCGGATTCGCCCAGCAGGCGATCCAGGCCGAACGCGAGTTCATCAACTTCAAGAGCCGCGAGGAGCTCGAAGCGGCCAGCCGGCGCGAGCTGGAGTCGGCCCGGGTGATGGCCGACGCCGAGGTCGCCGGTCGCGAGCAGCTCCGCCAGGCCGCGCTGGCCGATGCGAGTGCGGCCGCGCGCGCGTTCACACTCGCCACCACCCGGCGCAACGACGCGCAGGACGAGCGGGACCAGTACGCGAGTGTGTCGGCGACCCAAATCTGGGCACAGGCCGCATCCCAGGCGCAGCTGGCCGGCAGTGACTCCTGGTACAGCGAGATCTCCGAGCTGGCCGACAAGCTGGACCGGGGCGAGTCGATCAGCGGCGAACGCGGCCTGCTTGCGGCCGCCTACACACTGAACGCCGGTCGGAAGAGCCGGGACTACGAGCTGGCCCGGATGGCCGACACGATCGGCCAGCTCAATCAGGCCATCGGGATCGCGGACGACCAGCGCGACGCGGCCGAGGCGCGGGCCCGCGCGGCGGGGATCGCGCTGTCCGCGGCCATCACCCAGCGCCGGCTGGCCAACGAGGCCCTGGTCGCGTTCGACAACGAGATGTTCACCCCGGACGCGTGGGGGCGGATGGCCACGGTCATGCGCTCGATCGCGCGCACCCACCTGTACCGGGCGATCCGCGTCGCCAAGCTGATGGAGCGGGCCTACAACTTCGAGAACGACGAGCAGCTCACGGTCATCAAGAACGCCTACGGCTTCGGGGTGGCCAACGAGGCCCCGGGCCAGGGCACCGGTCTACTCGGCGGAGACGCGCTGCAGGCCGACATCGACTCGTTCGGTTATCACGCGATCGCGACGACCACCCGCAAGGTCAGCCGGATCAAGGACGTGGTGTCGCTGCGCGCCCAGTTCCCGGCCCAGTTCGAGCAGCTGCTGGCGACCGGGCTGCTGGTGTTCGATACCGACCTGTACGACTTCGAGCGGCTGCACCCCGGCTTCTACGAGCAGCGGATCGAGGCGGTCGAGGTCGAGGTGATCGGGTTGCTGGCCGACCAGCCGCTGCACGGCACGCTGACCGCCGGCGGGGTCACCTCGTTCCGGCGCCGCGACGGCAGCCTCGGCTCGCGAACTCATGCGGTGGACACCATGGCGCTGTCCGACTTCCAACTCCGCAATGATCTGTTCCTCTACGCCGCCGACACCGGCGTGCGCGGGCTGTTCCAGGGGCTCGGCCTCGGCGGGACCTGGCAGCTGCACCTGCCGCGCCGGTCCAACGCGGTCGACCTGAACCGGATCTTCGACATCCGGCTGCTGTTCTACTACAAGGCGAAGTTCGACGAGCAGCTGCGGGCCGACACGCTGGCCCGGCCGCTGCGGCCGGACGAGCTGGTCGAGCAGCGCACCTGGTCGATGCGCTTCGACTTCCCCGGTGCCTGGTACGCGTTCTACCGGGACGGCACCGTCGCGTTCCGATTCACCCCGACCCAGCTGCCCAGCAACCAGCGCGACTTCACCACCCAACACGTGCGCTTGCGGGTACTGCCCGCGGCCGGGGTGGCCCCGGCCGGGATCAACCTGCGGATCAGCGCACCCGGCGGGGTTCGGGTCGACGCCACGACCGACGCGGCCGGCATCGTGTCGACCGACCAGTCCGAGCTCGGCCCGCTGGCTGGAATCGGCCTGGTCGGAGACTGGCGGGTCGAGGTCACCGGTGGTGCCCCGCTGGTCGACGCCGACAGCGACCTCGACTACGGCCGCATCGACAACCTGCAGGTCAGCGTCGACTACCAGTTCGACTACCGGCCGGAGGTCCCGCTCTAATGCGGGAGTCGTCGGGGGTAGCGGCCAACCTCAGCGCGCTGCCCGGTGGCGGTGCCGGCGGCTCGCTCGGCGACCGGTTCCAGCCGGATCTGGTCAAGGGCACCGGCAACTACCAGATCCCGCTCCATTTTCCGTACGGGCCGAACGAGCTGAAGCCGTCGCTCGCGCTGACCTACTCGACCGGACTTGGCAACGGTGCGTTCGGGTTGGGTTGGCGGCTGAACCCGCTGCGGATCGAGCGCCGCACCGATCGCGGAGTGCCGCGCTACGACTCGGCCGACGAGTTCGTGCTCGCCGACGGCGGTGTCCTGGTGCCGGTCGGCGGCGGCCGCTACCGGCCCACCGCCGACACCAACGGCTGGCTGATCCGCCAGGTCGGTGAGCACTGGGAGATCAGGGACGGCACCGGGCACACGCTACGGCTCGGGCTCAGCGCGGCCGGTCGCGAGGTTGATCCACAGTCGGGAGCCACGTTCGGCTGGTGCCTGGAGGAGGAGACCGATCCGGCCGGCAACTCGGTGACCTATCACTGGTCAAGCGACGGCGACGTGCGCCACCTGGACGAGATCCGGTACAGCATCTTCCGGATCCGGGTGCGCTACGAAGCACGCCCCGACCACATCCGGGATGGCCGGGCCGGTTTCCTGCGCGTCACCCGGCGCCGGGCAAGCGCGATCGAGCTGCGCTGCCTGCGGCCGACCACGACCGTCCTACGGCGCTACGACCTGGGCTACCGGCTCGCGCACAACCGGGTATCCCTGCTCGAGTCGGTCACGCTGCGCGCCGACCGGGACGGCGAGCACGCGTCCATGCCGCCACTGCGATTTCACTACGCCGAGTTGGATCCGGACCGCTGGGAGGTATCCGAGCCGACCGCGTCGATCCGCCCGCCGTCGATCCGCGGGGCCGGAGTCCAGTTCGTGGACCTAACCGGGGACGGGCTGCCTGACCTGCTGGCCATGTCCGGCGGGCTGGCCCACCGCTGGGAGAACCGCGGCGGGGAGTTCACCGGGCCGTTCCGCCTGGACGGGTTGCCGAGCACGATCAGCTTGGAGCGCGGCAATGTCGGATTCGCCGATCTCGACGGCAACGGCCGAGTCGACCTGTTCGCGGTCGACCAACCGCTGCAGCTGGCGTTCCGGGCGGACGCCCGCGGCGGCTTCGACCCCTCTCCATTGGTGTTCGGTGCGGCGCCGACCGTGGGGCTGGCCCGCCCGGAGACCCGGCTCGTCGATGCCGACGGGGACGGCGTGGTCGACCTGTACGCCACCGAGACCGGCCATCATCTGTGGTTCCGCCATGTCGCCGGGCAGGGCTTCCAGACTCCGGTCGCGATCGCCCGGCGCGGCGACCTGGACGAGTTCCCCGACGTGTCGTTCGCCGACCAGGGCGTGCACGTGGCGGACCTGACCGGCGATGGGCTCACCGACATCGTCGAGGTGCGATCCGGCCTCGTCACCTATTGGCCCAGCCTCGGCCACGGTCGCTGGGGCCGCCGGGTGGTCATGGACACCCCACCGGTGCTGCCGGACGGCTTCCGGCCCGGCCGGCTCCACCTGGTTGACCTGGACGGTTCGGGTTGCGCCGACGTCGTCTACGTGGACAGCTCCCGGGTCCTGGTGTGGTTCAACCAGTCCGGTAACGGGTTCACCGAGCCGATCGAGATCCCGATCGGAGTGACCGGCGACGGCGTCGTCGAGGTCGCGGATGTATACGGCGACGGGCGGCCAGCGCTGGTCTGGGCCACGCCGCCGGTCGATCCTCGCGGCGCCGGTTTCCACGCGCTGCGGTTCTCGCCCGGCGTGACGCCCTACCTGATGACGGTGGTCGACAACGGCATGGGCGGCCGGTTCGAGATGACCTACCGCACGTCGACCGAGATGCGCCGCCTCGATGCGGACGACGGCCGGAGCTGGACCGGCGAGCT
>JAKEEW010000176.1 GCA_022616375.1 Sporichthyaceae bacterium | reverse complement strand
TCCAGCGGCAGGATCGCGTAGAAGTTGCCTCCGTACGCCAGGTCATAGCTCAGCCGGCCGAGCCCCGGCACGTCGACCGCGCAGTCCAACCCCCATACGAAGGACGGGACGTTGCGGATCGTCACCGCTCGGGCGACGCCGTCCGACACCGCGACCGAGACTTCGACCAGCCCGGCCGGAGTGTCCAGCTGGATCACCGTCTCCGGCTCGGTCACCGCAACCATGCCGGTCTCGACCAGCACTGTTGCGACCCCGATGGTGCCGTGCCCGCACATCGGCAGGCAGCCGGACACCTCGATGAACAGCACTCCGATGTCGGCGTCCGACCGGGTCGGCGGCTGCAGAATCGCTCCGCTCATCGCCGCGTGCCCGCGCGGCTCGTACATCAGCAGCGTGCGCAGGTGGTCCAGGTGCTCGATGAAATACAGCCGCCGCTCGGCCATCGTCGCGCCGGGCACCACCCCGACGCCGCCGGTGATCACCCGAGTGGGCATTCCCTCGGTGTGCGAGTCGACCGCGTGGAAGACGCGCGAGGCGCGCATGCCGCTACCTCACCCTCCTACCGCAGCCCGCTGGCGAGGGCGCGCTCGGTGGCGGCCCTGACGTCCGCCGCGATCCGCTCCGGTAGCGGCATCCTGGGTGGCCGGCACGGGCCGCCGTACCGCCCGGCGATGTCCATCGACAGCTTGATGGCCTGCACGAACTCGGTCTTCGAGTCCCAGCGCAGCAACGGGTGCAGGGCACGGTAGGCAGGCACCGCGGTGGCCAGGTCGCCGGCCATCGCCGCTCGGTACAGCTCGACGCACGCCTGCGGGAGCGCGTTCGGGTAGCCGGCGACCCAGCCCTTCGCCCCGGCCAGCGCCAGCTCCAGCAGCACGTCGTCGGCACCGATCAGCAGGTCGAGCGCGGGAGCCAGCTTGGCCAGCTCGTACGGGCGCCGCACGTCGCCGCTGAACTCCTTGACCGCGACGATCAGGCCTTCGCCGTGCAGCCGGGCGAGCAGCGCGGGAGTGAGGTCGACCTTGGTGTCGTAGGGATTGTTGTACGCGATCACCGGCAGCCCGGCCTTGGCCACCTCGGCGTAGTGCGCGACCACGGTCTCCTCGTCGGCCCGGAACGCGGTCGGCGGTAGCAGCATGACCGCCTGCGCGCCGGCCTCGCCGGCCTGCTCGGCCCAGCCGCGAGCCTCGAACGCGCCGTACGCCGCGACTCCGGGCATGACGACGGCGTCGGATCCGCACGCCTCGACGGCGGTACGGACCACGTCGGCCCGTTCGGTCGCGGTCAGCGTCTGGTACTCACCGAGCGAGCCGTTGGGCACCACGCCGTCGCAGCCGGACGCGATCAGCCAGCGGACGTGCGCGGCGTATCCGTCGAGGTCCACCGAAAGGTCGGCGCGGAGCGGCAGGGCCGTGGCGACGAGCACGCCCCGCCAGGGCGTCGTAGGCAAAGTGGTCACGCCGCCATCATGCCTGGCACCCGGACCCGCCGGGTAGCGCCTCGGCCGGTGCAGCACCGGCGGGCTGCGCGACCCATCACCGTACGGCGAATCCGGCCAGCCCCTCCGGCTGTTCCTCGTACACCTCGATCGAGTCCACGTCGGCCCGGCTCGGCCCGCGGCGCGCCCACGCGATCATGCGCTCGACCCCGGCGGGGGAGCCCTCGAACACGGCCTCGACCGACCCGTCGGGATTGTTGCGCACCCAGCCGGCGATGCCATGCTGCGCTGCCAGCCGCTGCGTGGTGTCCCGGTAGAAAACGCCCTGGACGTACCCGTGGACGATCACTCGCCGGCGGACCACACCTGTCGACACGGCGCCCAGGCTAGCCAGCGCGGTTCTGCGGTGGCGTCGACGGTGAGCCGCGGGGGGTGGAAGAGTCCCTCGCACGCACTTGTCTAGGTAAGCCGAACGCCTGAGCTGGCACCATACGTAATCGCACGATGACGTGTCGGGTGAAAGGCCGATACAGGATTGCGGCCCGACAGATCATGCTGGGCTCATCGCGAAGGTGGCGCGATCAGAGCCGGGGGTGGGACGTTGTCCAGTAGTCGGTGGTTCTGTGTGGGGGTCAAGGCGTATCGGATGGCCGGATCTCCGCGGCGGGCACGGTGGCGGGGCCGATGTCGGACCCGCGTGGTGAACTGCGCCGAGTTGCGGGTCAGGGCTCGCCGATGCCGGCGGGTCGGCTGATTCGTCGAGGTCCGTGGCCGGGGCCGCCGGCCGGTAGCGCTAGGTTAAGGGCGGTCGTCATACCCTCATAACGTGCGACGCCTGCTCACTCCGCGCTGGATCGCCCTGCATCTGTTGGCGCTGGTGCTGGCCGGGACCTGCCTGGTGCTGGGCTGGTGGCAGCTGCAGCGTGGCCAGTCCGGCAACCTGCGCAGCTTCGCGTACGCCCTGGAGTGGCCCGCGTTCGCTATCTTCGTGCTGTTCATGTGGGGCCGGATGATCTACGACGAACTCCGTCCGGCGGAACCGGCGTCGCCGTCGGCGGGGTCCGAATCCCCCGCGACGGAGCCGGCGGGGCGCATTGCGCGGTCGAGCGATCACGAGGAGGAGCACGACCGGGAGCACGACCCGGAGCTCGCGGCCTACAACCGCTACCTTGCCGAGCTGGACGCGCGGGCCCGGCGATATGGTCGGTGAGCCGCGCCACCGTTGGGTGGTCGGTATTCGGACCAGGCAGGAAGGCTCGCCGCTGTGAACGCCGCCCTCATCCGCTTTCGCGTCGTCGCCTACGTGGTCGGGGTCGTCCTGCTGGTACTGGTCGGCGTGGCGATGCCGATGAAGTACCTGGGCGACGACCCGGCCTTGGTCGAGGCGGTCGGCCCGGTGCACGGGTTCCTGTACGTGGTCTACCTCGTGGTGGGCTTCGACCTGGCCCGGCGAGCCCGCTGGTCGCTGCGTCGGACGGTGGCCATTCTGCTGGCCGGGACCGTGCCGTTCCTGTCCTTCTGGGCCGAGCGAAAGGTCACCGCCTGGCTGCGGAATCCGGCCGACGATGTGCCCTTGACGCGCGTGCTTAGCTAGTGCCCCGGTAGATCGCTGGAGGCCCGATGCTGTCCAACGTGTTCATGACTACGACCTCGCGGGAACGGCCGTTAGACGGGCTGGCCGACCCGGTGACCGAGGCCAGTGGACTCGCGGCGGACCGCACGGCAACGGTCAGCGATTTCCTCACCGTCCAGTCGTTCGCGAACTTTGCGGTCACCACCGGCGCGATCAGCATGGCCTGGCAGGCGCTGCGGCAGCTGGACGCCGACACGTTCGACAGCCGGCTGGTCCCGTTCGCGTTCTGTGCGGTGTTCGCGGCGCTGTCGTTCGCAACCTCCCGGCTGCGCGGTCAGGACGCCGGCTGGACCACGGTGATCTCCGGCCTGTTCGTGACCGTGGTGAACGGGTTGGTGCTGTTCTCCGCCGTGCTCGGCGCGCAGCTCGCGGTGGCCGGCTGAGCGGCCGTGGTGCCTGCGCGGCTGGCCGCGCTGAGCCGCCTTGGTGGTGCGGTTTCTCCGGGGTGGTCGACCCGGGTTCCTAGGGGTACCCCGAGGTGATTTCTGGGTGCGTCCCGGATTACGGCGGTAGGTCCGGCTTCATAGCGTGGATGCCATGGATCTTGTCGCCGCTTTCACCGATCTCGGGTCCGGGCTGAGCTGGCTCTACCTCACCGTATTCCTGCTCGTTGCCGCGGACGCGGTGGTGCCGCTGGTGCCGGGCGAGACCGCGCTGATCGCGGCCGGTGTGCTGGCCGCCGGAGCCGGGGAGGGCGAGCTCACCGGGCAGCATCCGAGCCTGCTGCTGGCCTGTGTGGCCGCGGCGGCGGGCGCGTTCGTCGGGGACAACCTGGCGTACCAGATCGGTTGGCGGGCCGGTCCATATGCGGTGGTCAGGGTGCTCGGTCCCCGGCGCGGGCCGCTGGTCTACGTGCGGGTCTACCGCGCGCTGATCTCGCGTGGCAGCTCGGTGCTGCTCGCGGCCCGGTTCATCCCCGGCATGCGTACCGCCAGCACGATCGGCGCCGGGGTCGTCGGCTATCCGCGGGCCAGGTTCCGCTGGCTGGTGGCGGCCGGGGGTGGTCTGTGGGCCGTCTTCATCGGGCTGCTCGGATACCTGGGTGGTCGCACGTTCGAGAACAACCTGCTGGCCGGCATGGGCGTCGGGATGGGTGCCGCGTTGCTGATCGCGCTGGCGGTCGAGGGTGTACGCAAGCTCAGGAACCGCGACCGGGACGGTTCAACTACGGCCGCGGACGACGAGATCGTCAAGAAGCTGCTCGCTGGCCCTCGTGATCGCGTCGACGGCGGACTGGAAGGCCTCGGCGTTGTGCGGGGCCGGAGCCCGGAAGCCGGAGATCTTCCGCACGTACTGCAGCGCGGCCGCGCGGACGTCGTCGGTGCTCACCGTCTCGGTGAAGGGCGGGCGTAGGGTCTTGATGCTTCGGCACATACCGTCCAGTCTGGCCCAGCCGCCGGGGTAAGGCAGAATCGGGCCCGTGCTCGATCAGCTCGTGACGTATCCGGCCACCAGCCGGCCCGATCTCCTCGCCGCGCCCGTGCTTGCCGCGTTGACCGGCGACGCCTCCGGTGCTGATCAGGTGGCGGTGACCGAGATCGATCCGGCCCTGGCCGACACAGCGGAGTTCTGTGCCAGCTATGGCGTCGCGCCCGAGGAGTCGGCCAACTGTGTCGTGGTAGCGGCCCGACGCGGCGGAATCGAGACCCTGGCCGCCTGCATGGTGCTGGCCACCACCCGCGCCGACCTCAACAACCTGGTCCGCCGGCACCTCGGAGCGCGCAAGGTGTCGTTCCTGCCGATGGACCGCGCGGTTGCCGAGACTGGGATGGAGTACGGCGGGATCACTCCCTTCGGCCTGCCGCCGGACTGGCCGGTCCTGGTCGATGCCGCGGTGGTCGCGACCGAACGCGTGGTCGTCGGCAGCGGGGTCAGGCACTCCAAGCTGGTCGTGCCCGGATCGTTGCTGGCCTCGGTCGGCCAGGCTGAGGTGCTGGCCGGGCTCGGCATGCCGATCTCGCCGATCTCGCCGGCCTAGCGGCCGGGCGCGGGATCTGGGCCGGGCGCGGGGTTGGCGTCGGGCGGGCGCTCAGCGCGCTCCGGGTCGAGCGCGGTGCTGGCATCGTGCTCGGAGCCGGGGTCGGCGTCCGGGTCGGCCCTTTCGTAGCTGGCCGGGACCAGCTCGGGGTCGTCGATGGCGAGTGACAGCACTGGTCCGGCCGGCCGCTGTCTGGTCTCGAACCGTACGGTCACCACGCCCCGGCCGGCCCCCCACACCCAGCCCGGTCCGTGCTCGGAGTGCCACACGTCTTGACCCGCGCGCCATTCCGGCGCCGTGGCGGCTGGATCCACGACCGGCTCGGACGCGCCTTCGGTCGATTGGCCGGTCGGGTGTCCGTCGTCTGGCGCGCCAAGCGCGGTCACGTCGAACAGGTCCGCCTGAGTCCAGTCGGCAAGTCCGGAGACACCAACGCCGAGCAGCCTGATCCCGCCGGTCAGATCGAGCTCGTCGAGCAAGCGTCGGGCGACCCGGCCGATGGTGCGGACCTGGTTGGTCGGACCCGGCTGCGTCGCGGAGCGAGTCACCGTGGTGAAGTCGAACCGCCGAATCTTGATCGTGACGGTCCGGCCGGAAAGGCCCTCCCGCTCCATTCGCCCGACCAACCGCGTGGTCATCAGTTCGAGGTAGGCCTGCAGCCTGGCCAGGTCGAGGATGTCCCGGTCGAATGTCTCCTCGACCGAGATCGACTTCGTCTCCCGCTCGCCGATCACTGCGCGATCGTCGTCGGCTCTGGCGAGCCGGTAGAGCTGGGTGCCCCATGCCTGACCCAGCAGCCCGGTCAGCTCCTCCAGGGAGAGCCGTTCAAGGTCGCCGATGGTGCGGACGCCGGTCATGTGGAGCCGGACGGCAGTCGCCGGGCCGACCCCCCACAGCCGGGTGACCGGAAGCGGTCGCAGCAGATCCCGTTCGGCGCCCGGCCCGACCACGCGGAGCCCATCTGGTTTGTCCAGGTCGGACGCGAGTTTGGCGATGAACTTCGAGGTCGCCGCCCCCACCGACGCGGTCAGCTCGGTCTCCGAGGTGATCTCAGCCTTGAGCGTGCCGGCGAGGCTGCGGACTCCAGGCTCCGAGAGATCGGCGTGCTCGCCTTCGGCCAGGTCGGCGAACGCCTCATCCAGCGAGAGCGGTTCGATGAGCGGCGAGTATCGCCGCAGGACCGCAATCACTTGTGAGCTGACCTGCTGGTATGCCCGGAACCGCGGACTCAGGAAGGCAGCGTTCGGGCAGCGGGCACGTGCCTGCGCCATGGGCATGGCCGAGTGGACGCCGAACTCCCGCGCCTCGTAGCTTGCCGTCGCCACAACACCACGCGGGCCCAGGCCGCCGACAACAACTGGTTTGCCCCGCAATGACGGCTTGTCGCGCTGCTCGACCGCGGCGAAGAAGGCGTCGAGATCCATGTGCAGGATGCTCGGCTCGGTTCGCACGTCTCCTATGGTCCCGCGTGGGTCCGACGGTTTCGGTGTGCCGGGCGGGTATCCCCATCTGGACCGACACGGCATGATCAGATCGGTACGGTGGGGGCGTTGACCTGGGAGGGGCGAGCAGATGACTGACGCTGCGTTGCAACAACGATTCGGTGCGGCCGTGACCGAGTTCGACGGCCGGGTGCGAGCCGTCCGGCCCGACCAGTGGTCGGCGCCGACACCGTGCCCGGACTGGAACGTCCGGGCGCTGGTCAACCACCTGGTCGGCGAGCTCGCGTGGATGCCGCCGTTGCTGGCCGGCAAGACCATCGCCGATGTCGGCGACCAGCTGGACGGTGACCTGCTTGGCGACGACCCGGTAGCCGCCTGGGACGACGCCGTCCGGCAGGCGAGCGCGGTGGTCAACGAGCCCGGTGCCTTGGATAGCACGGTTCACCTTTCGTACGGGCAGACGCCGGCGGCCGCCTACGTCACCGAGGTTGCCGCTGATCTGACTGTGCACGCATGGGATCTGGCTCGCGGAATCGGCGCCGACG
>JAKEEW010000017.1 GCA_022616375.1 Sporichthyaceae bacterium | reverse complement strand
GCCGAGACGCCGGTGGAAGCAGCCGAGACGCCGGTGGAAGCAGCCGAGATCACTGTGCCGGCACAGGTGGTCTGGCGCATCGAGCCTGGTGGGACCAGCCTGAGCAGCGGGATCACCGCCGGGCCCACACCGGGCACCGACCCAGCGACCATGATCATCGCTCCCGGCTGGACCGACACCGGGCTGGACGCCGCCGAGCTGGCGCCCGGACTGCTCGCCCCAACCGTCACCACCCCCGCGGTCCCGACCGGACGCCGCCGGTTGCGGCCGCGGCGCTGGTGGACCCGGCTCACGGTGCTGGTGGTGGCCCTCACGCTGGCCGGTGCCGGCGGCTGGGTCCTGCTCCGGGATCAGGTCACCGGGACCGCGAACACCCCGGCACCCACCCAGCCGGCGGCCGCCAGCCCGGCCGCGCGACACCCCAATCTGCTCGCCACCAGCCGCGATTCGTTCGAGGCGTTGCTCGACCGTCGTGGCGACGCGGTGACCGACCGGGACCAGAAGGCGTTCCTCGCTGACCTCGACCCCGCCGCGTCGAAGCTGATCAGCAAGCAGAAGCTGCTGTTCAAGAACCTGGGCAAGCTTCCGGTCAGCTCGTTCGAGTACGACTCGTGGAGCTACCAGCCGCCGCAGCCGGTGGTCTCCGGCAACCTGGACGGCCCGTTCAATCCGGGTAGCGCCACGATCGCGACCCAGGTGCAGTTCACCGATGCCGATCCGCGCCCGACCACCGCGCGGTATGCGGTCAAGGTCGAGCTCCGGTCCGGCAAGCTGGTCATCACCGACATCTCGAGCAAGGGCACGACCAGCCCGTACTCGCCGACTCCTTGGGACGCCGCCGAACTGACCGTGGTGCGCACCGAGCACATGGTGGTCGGGGTTACCCCCGATGTGAAGGACCGGGCCCGTGAGGTCGCCGACGCCGCGGAGCGCGCCTACGACACCTCGCGGGGGCTGTGGCCGAAGCGGGCCAGGAACGAGTTCGTGATCTTCGCGACCGGCAAGCGGTCCACGTTCGAAAGCTGGTACGGGTTCGGCAACCGCACGCCTGACTTCTCGGTGGGTCGGGCCATCTCGGTGCCGACCTGCTGCGAGACCGCCGACGAGAAGCTTGGCGATAGCACCTCGACCCACATCATCATCGATCTGGGCGAGTTGCCGGACGAGATCGACCTGGAGTGGACGCTCGCGCACGAGCTGACCCACGCGGTGTCCCAGCCGCGCGCGGATGCCAGCTACGACGTGCCGACCTGGGCGGTCGAGGGCTACGCCGAGTACGTAGGGATCAGCCTGCTGGACGCGCGGGGCTACTTCGCCTACTGGGCCAGAGACGTGCGCGCGTATGTCAAGGACGGCAAGTTCAAGAACAAACTGCCGGCCGACGACAACTTCTACGGAAAGAACTCCGACATCAACTACGCATTATCGGTGCGGTTCTTCGAGTATCTGGTCGGTGAGTACGGCGAGTCCACGGTGAAGAACTTCTTCTTCTACCTCAATGCGATGGATCGGACCGACGTCGACGCGGCTATGCGCAAGTACTTCAAGGCCTCCGATAAGAAGATCGTCGCGGACTGGTCGAGCTGGGTGCGCAACTCCTAACCGGACCCGGCGGCCTAACCGATATTGATTGGCCGAGAAACCGCCGAGATCCGGCACGGCCATGCGAAGATTGCCTGCTATGACGTACAGACGAACATTGCGAGCGATCGGAGTCGGCGCGCTTACCGTGCTGCTGTCGGCCTGCATCAAGCTCGACATGAACCTCGAGATACACACCGACGACACGGTCTCCGGATCGATGATCATGGGTGCCTCGCGGGATATCTTGCCGATGCTCGGCGGTGAGGAGTCGGTCCGCCAGCAGATCAAGGACAGCTTCCAGCAGGACGCGCCAGAGGGTGTCGAAGTCACCGACTACTCCGACGACCGGTTCGTCGGCGTCGAGGCGACGTTCGCGAACGTCTCGATCGAGGAATTCAACGGTGAGGCCGACGCCACCGGTGCGGACGCGCTCGTCCGGCACGAGGGCACCAAGTTCATCGTCGACACCACGCTCCCGCTGTCCGGCGAGGAGTTCGGCGCCGGTGAGCTCGGCTCGGTGGCCGGATCCGGTGAGATCCGGGTTGCGGTGACCTTCCCCGGTCAGGTGCTCAGCCACAATGGTGCGCTCAACGGCACCACCGTGACCTGGACCGGGACGCTTGGCGAGGACCTGGTCATGCAGGCCGAGGCGAACGACTCCGGGGCCAACCCGAGCGGTGGCCTGCTCGGCGGTTCCGGCGACGGCGGTGGCGGCAACATGGCGTTGTGGATCGGGCTTGGCGTCGTCGTGGCCGCAGGACTTGTCGGGCTGTTCCTCTACCTGCGTAAGCAGTCGGCCGCACCGGCCGTCGCGACCGTGGGTGCCACCGACACCGCAGGGACCATCGCCGACTACGACACGCCCGCTGCTCCGGAGGCGCAGGCAGCACCGGTGTGGGCTCCGGCCGACGAGCCGCCCACGCGGGTCGATCTGACCCCGCCGGCAGAGCCCTACGGCTACACCCCGCCCAGCGGTGGCGAGGCGCCGGGCGCCGGCGATGCGGGCAGCTCGAGCAACGACCAGACCTCGGTGCTCAGCGACATCGGCGAGACCGACACGCCGCCGGCCGGGCAACCACCGGTGCAGCCACCGGCGCAGCCCACTCAGGATCCCAACTACCGTCCGCCGGACAACACCTAGATCATCGGCGCCACGCCGGGGAATCAGGATCCCCGTGCCGGCTGGGAAACCCGCTGGTACGGGGATCTTTGATGTTGATCTCCGGTGTCGGCACGTGGGCGGGACCCGGGCGAGGTGTGCATTCCGGGCGTGGCGTCGCGGCAATCGGGTACGCTCAGGTGCGTTGTACCGTCCGGTCGAGTTCGTACGATCTAGCCCAGAGCGCGCGAGCCGGCCGGTCGCGATCCTCACGTCCCGGGTTGATCGTGGTGCGCGAGCACGACGATCATCGGTCACGGTACGTAAGCACATCGATCACCCGTGCGACCGCTTGGATGGAGTGCGAGGTTGGTCGGAAGCTCGCATGAGAAGCCCGCAATGGGTAGCGTGCGGGCCGCTGTCACCCTTCGTCGCATCTACGAGCCCGGGCCAGGTCCATGACCGAACACATCCTCCGTGTCCACGGCGGCTTCCCCCTGCACGGCAAAGTCCGCGTGCGTGGCGCCAAGAACCTCGTGTCCAAGGCCATGGTTGCGGCCTTGCTCGGGCACGCTCCCAGCCGGCTGCGCAACGTGCCGGACATCGCGGACGTGCGGATCGTCACCGGCCTGCTCGAGGCACATGGGGTCTCGGTCCGGGACGGCGACCAGCCCGGTGAGCTGATCTTGGATCCGTCCCGGGTGGATCGCGCGGAGGCGGTCGAGGTGGAGGCCCACGCGGGGGTCAGCCGGATCCCGATCCTGTTCTGCGGGCCGCTGCTGCACCGGCTCGGCCACGCGTTCATCCCCGACCTCGGCGGCTGCAACATCGGTGGCCGGCCGATCGACTTCCACCTCGAGGCGCTCCGGCAGTTCGGCGCGATCATCGAGAAGACCCCGGAAGGCATGCACCTGTACGCGCCGCAGCGGCTGCGCGGCACGCAGATCTTGCTGCCATATCCGAGCGTGGGCGCGACCGAGCAGGTGCTGCTGACCGCGGTATGTGCGGACGGGGTCACCGAGCTGCGCAACGCGGCGATCGAGCCGGAGATCATCGACCTGATCGCGGTGCTGCAGAAGATGGGCGCGATCATCAGCGTGCACACCGACCGGGTGATCCGGATCACCGGTGTCGAGCAGCTGGGCGGCTACACCCACAGCGCGCTCGCCGACCGGATCGAGGTGGCGTCCTGGGCGTCCACCGCGCTGGCCACCAAGGGTGACATCTTCGTCCACGGTGCCAAGCAGATCGACATGATGACCTTCCTCAATATCTTCCGCCAGGTCGGCGGCGCGTTCGAGGTCGGCGACGACGGCATCAGGTTCTGGCACCCCGGTGGCGAGTTGCGGGCGATGCCGCTGGAGACCGACGTCCATCCCGGGTTCATGACCGACTGGCAGCAGCCGCTGGTGGTCGCGCTGACCCAGGCCAGCGGGCTGTCGATCATCCACGAGACTGTGTACGAGAAGCGGCTGGGCTTCACCGAGGCGCTGGTCGCGATGGGCGCCACGATCCAGCTCTACCGGGAGTGCCTGGGCGGCACCCCGTGCCGGTTCGGCCAGCAGAACTTCCTGCATTCCGCGGTCATCTCCGGGCCGGCCAAGCTGCGTGCGGCCGAGCTGGAGATCCCGGACCTGCGCGGGGGCTTCTCCTACCTGGTCGCCGCGCTCGCCGCCGAGGGCACCTCGACCGTGTACGGGGTGGATCTGATCTACCGCGGCTACGAGAACTTCCTGGACAAGCTGCAGTCGCTCGGCGCGCACGTCGAGCAGGCGCGCGCCTAGCTCAGGCCGGGCGAGCACCTGCGCGCTCCTAGCTCAGCCCGGGGCGAGGGCCGGCGAGCTCAGGCCGGCGAGGGCTGACGAGTTCAGGCCGGCGAGGGCTGACGAGTTCAGGCCGGGGCGAGGGCTGACGAGTTCAGGCCGGGGCGAGGGC
>JAKEEW010000175.1 GCA_022616375.1 Sporichthyaceae bacterium | reverse complement strand
GAAGCGTTGATCACCGGATGCCGCCGGAGGTGGTCGGCGGCGACTTTGGCGATGAAACCCAGGTAAGTGAGCTTGGCTCCGCGCTGCTCGTACTCCTGCTTCTTGCGCTGGCGAAGCCGGGCAATCCGAGTGAAGTCCACTTCGTAGAAGCTGGTGACGTGGGCCGAGGTCCGCCGTGACGCGATCATGTGGTCGGCCGTGAGCTTTCGGATCTTGCTCATCGGCTCGACCCGGTCGCCCGGCCACGGCTCCACCGTGGGGTGACTCACGCCGCCAGCCGCGGACGGCCCGGCCGGAACGGTGGGCGCCGGAGCCACCGGCGCCGGGCTGGCTGGCGTCTCCGCGATGTGCTGCAGAAGATCGTTCTTGGTCACCCGGCCGGCGTACCCGCTCCCGGTGAGCCGGCTGATGTCGACGTTGTGCTCCGCGGCGATCCGCCGGACCAGTGGCGTGGATCGTTGCCGCAGACGCTCCTCTGCCGTTTGCACCCCACCCATCGAAGCCACCGGGACAGGCGCACGCGCCGGAGCCGATGGCGGTGCGGCCACCGGCCGCACCGGTGGAGCCGGGTTCGGGGCGGCCGGCGCCACGGCCGCCGGGGACGGTGCCGCGGCGCTGGCGGGAGCTGGAGCGGCGGCGGGCGCTGGCGGCGTGCCGGCTGCGGTCTTGTCGGTCTCGATGAAAGCGACCACGGTTTGCACCGGTACCGTCTTGCCCTCCCCAATCGCGATCTCCACCAGCACCCCGGTCGCCGGCGAGGGAATCTCCGCATCCACCTTGTCGGTAGAAATCTCGAGGATCGGCTCGTCCCGCTTGACCGGGTCGCCGACCTTCTTGAGCCACTTCGATACCGTCCCTTCGGCGATCGACTCCCCCATCTGGGGCATGATCACGTCGACACGAGCCATGCGCATCCTCTCCGGACTTGAGCCGCGGATCGGCGCGGCGTATTTGACCAACAGTGGCGTTTTTTGGGTTATGTAAGTGGCTCGCGCCCACCCATCTTCAGGCCGTGCGACACTCCCCGATCGGCACCAAATGGTGTCACATCCGCTGGTTCACTTACCGGCGCCGAGAGCATCTTAAAAT
>JAKEEW010000174.1 GCA_022616375.1 Sporichthyaceae bacterium | reverse complement strand
GGTCGGCGTTGGGCTGGCCCCGCACAGCGAGCATCTGCAGCCGCCCGCCGTTGTCCAGCTGGCCGGTGTGCATGGGATGGTGCGCCGGGAGGTAGCGGTAGAAGCCTGACGGGAAGCCGAAGTTGTCCTCGGTCAGGTAGAGGATGCCGTCGTGCGGGTCGAAGGCACACGCTTCGTGGGCAAACCGTCCGGCCTGTGTGATCGGCTGCCGGTTGGACTGCCCGCCGGCCGGCACCTCGAAAATGAAGCCGTGGCGCTGAGTCAGGGCCACGTTCGGCGCACCGGCGAAGTCGGGGCCCACACCGGGGCCGTTGACCTCATGGTTGCGCACGAGGAGCACGTTGCCGCCGGGGCCGGCGAAGGCGGCCATGCCGTCGTGGCGCCCGGGCAGGTTGGTGCCGTCGTCGAGCACGGTCGCATACTCCGTGTCGTGGAAGGAGCGGTACTGGAAGCCCTCCGGCAGCCAGAGCCGCACCGCGCCATCGCGCAGGTCCGCGACCGGGCCCAGCTCGCGGAACGGGGCGTTGCCGCCGCCGGCGTGGGCCGCGCGGTTGAGCAACCCCGCGAACGGGCCGCCGACCAGCGCACCGCCAGCGGCCATCGCCGCACCGCCAGCGACGATGGCCGTCGTGCGCAGCACGCTGCGTCGGTCGATATCGACCATTGTTGACCTCCTAGTCCGAGATGTTGCTGGAGACGCACCGAGAGCCTCAACCTAGCGGTGGGATGCCTCGGACGCGAGAGGCGGCGGAGGTGGTGGCAGACGGTAGGTGACATAACGGTGATGGGTGACAAAGCCCATCCGGGCATATAGGGCACGGGCCACCTGGTTGCGCTCGTCCACCTGCAGCATGGCCCGGGTGGCCCCACGCTCGTGGGCCCAGCCAGCCAGGGCCACCGTCACCAGCCGGCCCAGCCCCTGGCCGCGCAGATCCTCCCGCACCTCGACCAGCCCGAGGTGCAGCCAGGAGCGCTCCCCGACCAACGCGCCGCGCGCCATCGCGACCAGCGGGGCCCGGTCACCGCGTACCCCTGCGGTGTTCTCGGCCTCGGCCAGCCGGACCTCGGCAGACCGGACCTCGGCAGACCGGATCTCGGCAAACCGGACCTCGGCCGGCCCGCACAG
>JAKEEW010000173.1 GCA_022616375.1 Sporichthyaceae bacterium | reverse complement strand
TGACCGTCGAGGATATGGCTTTGGCGCTCACTCTTGGCGCCACCGACATCGCGCAGCCTGGTCCCGATCAGGATTCGGGCGCGGGACGGCTGGATCTTCTGACGTCGGCGGAGATCGCGATCAACGGTCCGTCGGCGCCCGTGGTGAAGGTGGTCGCGACCACGCCCACGGTTTCCGAGACGGGGCCCGACGGGGTGCTCACCTTCACCCGTACCGGCGACACCGCGAGCCCCCTGCAGATCAATATCAGCGTGGCGGGCACGGCGAGCGCCGGCAGCGATTACGTCGCGCTTCCCGTCAGCGTGACGATACCCGAGGGCTCCGCCAGCGCTACGCTTGCGATCACACCGATCGACGACGCGTTCGCCGAGAACAACGAGACGGTGCTAGTGACGGTCGAGCCCGATCCGGCCTACATCCGCGGCTGGTCGCGCGTGGCGAGCGTGATCATGGTCAGCGACGAGCTGTTGCCCGACCTCACCGCGAGCGCCTTGTCCGCGCCGACCAGCGCGAGCGCCGGCGACACCATCACCGTGAGTGATACCACGAATAACGTCGGTGCCGGGCCGGCGCCGGCGACGGTGACGCAATACTTTCTGTCGGCCGACATCGTGCCGGATGCGTCCGATCTGGCGCTGGGCTCACGCGCGGTCCCGGCGCTCGGTCCGGGGACGAGCAGCGCCGGGTCGGCTGCGGTCACCCTGCCCTCGGGCGCCACCAACGGCCTCTGGTACCTCATCGCCAAGGCCGACGGCGGCGACGCCCTGGCCGAGTCCTCCGAGTCCAACAACGCCACCTGGCGCTCGATCCAGATCGGCGTCGACCTGGTGGTGTATTCCCTATCGGGACCTTCCAGCGTCAGCCCGGGGCAGAGCATCACCATCAGCGAGACTACTCGCAACCAGGGCGCCGGCACCGCGTCGGCCTCGGTCACCGAATTCTTCCTGTCCAGCAACAGCACGGTGGATGCCGGCGACATCGCGCTGGGCAGCCGCGCGGTGCCGGCCCTGACCGCCGGCGCGAGCAGCAGCGGCGCCACCGCGCTGACCATCCCGGCGGGCACCGCTACCGGGTACTGGTACGTTCTGGCCAAGGCCGACGGGCCAGGCGACGTGCCCGAAGCCTCCGAGAGCAACAACATCGGCAGCTGGTCGGTCGTGATCGGCGCCGACATGATCGTGTACTCGCTGACCGTGCCGGCCACCGCCGCCGCCGGCCAGAGCATCACCGTGACCGATACCAACCGCAACCAGGGGAGTGGATCCGCGTCACCCAGCGTGACCCGCTACTTCCTGTCCGTTGACACGGCGCTGGATGCGGCCGACGTCCCCCTCGGGGAGCGCAGCGTGCCCGTCCTGGCGGCGGGTGCGAGCAACACGGCCTCGACCGCGCTCACTGTCCCCGCCGGCACCGCCACCGGCGGCTGGTACGTGATCGCCAAGGCCGACGCCGGCGAGAGCGTGCCCGAGACCTCCGAGGTGAACAACCTCGCCTCGCGTTGGCTGCAGATCGGAGCCGACCTGGTGGTGTCGGCCTGGTCGGCGCCCTCCAGCGGGGGCGCCGGCGAGAGCATCACGGTCACGGACACGACGCGCAACCAGGGCGGCGGCGCTGCGCAAGCGTCGGTCACGCAGTACTTCCTTTCGGCCAACAGCGTATTGGACGGTGCCGACATCGTGCTCGGCAGCCGGGCCGTACCGGCCCTGGACAGCGGAGCCAGCAGCAGCGGCAGCGCCACGCTCACGCTGCCTGCGGAGATCGC